>CANFOR010000060.1 GCA_947448675.1 Betaproteobacteria bacterium | reverse complement strand
TTGAGCTATTTGTGGCTGGATCCGCGGATTCGGTATTGATGATGCACAGAATGACTTACTCGGTGGGTTGTGTTCGGGGCTTTTGTGGTCGTCTGCGGCGGGGTGGGTGGCGCAGCGAAAGGAAGGGGGCGCACCCATGAACACCTGGCACCGCCTCTGGCGCAACAGCGCCTTTAAATTCGGCGTACTGGTCTTGGGCATGCTGGTGCTACTGGCCGCCAGCGCGCCCTGGCTCGGCACGGTAGACCCCGCCGCCATGGACTCGGCCAACATCAACACCCTCGTGGGCGTGCGTGGCAGTTTTGCGCAACTCGACGGCAACAGCATCGCGCACACCTTTTGGTTTGGTGCCGACAGCTTTGGCCGCGACATCTACAGCCGCGTGCTCTACGGCACCCGCGTCTCGCTTTTGATTGGCCTGACCACCGCCGTCGTCGCCATGGGCTTGGGTGCGCTCTTGGGCATGCTGGCGGGCTACTTTCGCGCGGCTGACGCGCTGCTGATGCGCCTGATGGACGGGCTGATGGCCATACCTGCCATCTTGCTTGCTATCGCTTTGGTAGCGGCCTTGGGCGCGCAGCTGTGGACGGTGGTGGTGGCCATTGCTGTGCCCGAAATTCCGCGCGTTACCCGCCTGGTGCGTTCCCTGGTGCTGAGCCTGCGCGAAGAGCCTTTTGTCGAGGCAGCGAAGGCCCTGGCCACACCCACGCCGACGATTCTGCTGCGCCATATTTTGCCCAATGCCATGGCCCCGTTGATCGTTCAAGGCAGTTTTGTCGCGGCTAGTGCGGTGCTCACTGAGGCGGTGCTGAGCTTCCTCGGCCTGGGCCTGCCCGCCGACGTGCCGACCTGGGGCAACATCATGGCCGAGGGCCGGGTGCAGTTCAGCCAGTACCCGAGCAATGTGCTCTTTCCCGCGCTGTTTTTAGTGCCCACCGTCTTGGCCATCAACCTGCTGGGCGATGGCTTGCGCGATGTGCTCGACCCCAAATTTGCCAAGCGCTAGCCGCATTAAGAACCCACCATGAGCAGCGTCTTGCAAATTCAAAACCTCAGCGTGGCCTTGCCTGCGGGGGGCGACCGTGCGCATGCGATTGAAGGCGTGTCGCTGTCCATCGCCGCGGGCCAAACCCTGTGCGTGGTGGGCGAGTCGGGCTCGGGCAAATCGGTCATGGCCACGGCGGTGATGGGCCTGTTGGCTAAGGGCTTGCAGGTACCGGGTATGCAGTCGCAAGGCGCTCAAGCGAGCGAGCGCAGCAGTATTCAACTGCAGGGCGAAGAGCTACTGGGTGCCAGTCCCGCGCGCTTGCGTGCCCTGCGCGGCAAAGCCATGGGCATGGTCTTTCAAGAACCGATGACGGCGCTCAACCCGGTGATGCGCTGCGGCGCCCAAATTGCCGAGCTGCTGCGCACGCATACCACCTGGAAACGCCCGCGGATAGAGCGTGAGGTGCTACAAATATTAGAGCGCGTCAAGCTGCCTGACCCGGCGCGCATGGCCGCCAGTTACCCGCACCAGTTGAGCGGGGGGCAGCGCCAACGCATCGTGATTGCCATCGCCATGGTGCTTAAGCCCGCGCTGCTCATTTGCGACGAGCCCACCACTGCGCTCGACGTCACCACGCAAAAAGAAATTCTTGCCTTGATCGCCCAACTGCAGCGCGAGCAAGGCTGCGCCGTGCTCTTCATCACCCACGACATGGGCGTGGTCGCCGAGATTGCCGACCACGTGCTGGTCATGCACCAAGGCCAGGCGGTGGAGCAGGGCACGCGCGACGATGTACTTTGGCGCCCGCAGGCCGCCTACACGCGCATGCTCTTGGCCGCCGTGCCCAGCATGACGCCGCCTGCGTCGCGCCAGCGCGCCGAAAGTTTTGCCACCAGCGCGCCGCTCTTGCGCGCCGAGCAAGTGGGTATGCGCTACAGCCAGCGCGACTGGCTGGGTCGCGCCCGGCATACCCAGGCTTTGCAAGGCGCGGCGCTCTCGCTACAAGCGGGCGAAACCGTGGGCATTGTGGGTGAGTCGGGCAGCGGAAAATCCACCCTTGCGCGTTGCATCATGCGCTTGATTGCGCCCACCGAGGGTGCCATTTTTTGGGGTGCACAACCCGTTGCAAAGCTCAACGAATCTAGCTTGCGGCCACTGCGTTCGCACATCCAAGTGGTGTTCCAAGACCCGAACCGTTCGCTCAACCCGCGCCGCCGGGTACTCGACTCTTTAATTGAAGGCGCTATAAATTTCGGAGCTACTTACGCAGATTCGGTGAGCCTTGCGAAGGAATTGATGCACAAGGTGCGCTTGCCAGAAGAAGCCCTGCAGCGCTACCCCAGCCAGTTCAGCGGCGGCCAGCGCCAGCGCTTAGCGATTGCCCGCGCCCTGGCCTGCAAGCCGCAAGTGCTGGTGGCCGATGAAGCCGTCAGCGCGCTCGACGTATCAGTGCAAGCGCAAATTGTGCAGCTCTTGCGCGATGTGCAAACCGAGCTCGGCCTGGGCCTGCTCTTCATCACGCACGACCTGCGTGTGGCTGCCCAGTTGTGCGACCGCGTCATCGTCATGCACCAAGGCCGCATCGTCGAGCAGGGCGCTACGGCCCAGCTGTATGCCCAGCCCCAGCAGGCCTATACCCAAGCTCTGCTGGCGGCGGCTCCGGCGTTTACGCCTCCGCTGGAATGCGTAGCTTCTGGCCCGGATAAATCTTGTCTGGGTGGCTGAGCATGGGTTTGTTGGCTTCAAAAATGGCCATGTACTTGTTGGCATTGCCGTAGTAGGTTTTGGCAATCGCGCTCAGCGTGTCGCCGCGCTCAACGTCGTGGTACTCGGACTCGTCGGCGGGCTCGGCCACGCTGAGCAGGTTTTCAACGTCGGTCACGCCCGCTACGTTGCCACAGCACAGGGTGACTTTCTCGCTGGCCTCTTGCGTGGGTGCTTCGCCTTGCACGGTGACCTTGCCGGTAGCGCCGTCAAACATCACCATGGTGCCGCTCAAACCCAGGTTTTGCGAATCGATGTAGCTGCTGATGCCCTTGGCGGCCTGGGCGTTGATCTCGTCCAGGCTCGGCTGCGCCGCAGGGTCGGCTGCGGCTGCTTGCGCGGCCTGCTCGACCTCTTTGTGGCCAAATAATTTTTCGCCCGCTTCTTTGATAAAACTGAACATGCCCATGAAAATCTCCGGTTGGTGGTGAAAAGAATGCTAAAGCGCTATTCCTAACGCAGTGTGCTGGAAAACCCATAGCTTATGGGCTCGCCAGTTTCGAGATAATGACGTAAAAATGATGACACCATGACTTTTCTGGCACTCGACGTCGGTAATACGCGACTCAAATGGGCTTTGTACGAAGCCGCTCACCCGCAAGCGCTGCTGATCTCGCAGGGCGCGATCTTTTTAGAAAATATCGACAAACTCTCCGACGTAGACTGGCAAGGCCTGCCCGCGCCCGAGCGCATTTTGGGCTGCATCGTGGCGGGAGACGCCATCAAGCGCCGGGTCGAAGAGCAGCTGGAGATGTGGGACGTGTCCGTTCACTGGGTGGTACCCAGCCTTGCGGCGGCGGGCGTGGTCAATGGTTACGATCACCCCACCCGCTTGGGCGCAGACCGCTGGGTGGCCATTATTGGGGCGCGCCAGCGCATCTTGAGCCGCGGCCAGCGCAAGCCGATTGTGGTGGTGATGGTCGGCACCGCGGTAACGGTCGAAGCCATCGACATGCACGGCAAATTTTTGGGCGGCTTTATTCTGCCTGGCCACGGCATCATGTTGCGCGCGCTAGAGTCTGGCACGGCTGGATTGCACGTGCCCACTGGTGACGTGAAAGAGTTTCCCACCAATACCAGCGACGCCCTCACCAGCGGCGGCACCTACGCCATTGCGGGCGCCATCCGCCGCATGCGCCACCATCTGGAAGACCATTGCGGCCAAGAACCGCTGTGCCTGATGACCGGCGGCGCAGGCTGGAAGATGCTGCCCACCATGGGCATCGAGGTCGAACTGGTCGACAGCCTCATTTTTGACGGGCTGCTGGCCCTGGCGCAAGAGCGCGCCGATTCCCACGCCTTTAGCTAAAGGCCTGGATGCCAGTTTGTGCGCGACCCAAAATCAGCGCATGAATGTCGTGCGTACCCTCGTAGGTGTTGACCACCTCCAGGTTGACCAAATGCCGGGCTACGCCAAATTCATCGCTGATGCCGTTACCACCCATCATGTCGCGGGCCAAACGTGCTATGTCGAGTGCCTTGCCGCACGAGTTGCGCTTCATGATGCTGGTAATTTCTACGCTGGCCGTGCCTTCTTCTTTCATGCGCCCCAGGCGCAAACAGCCTTGCAGGCCAAGCGTGATCTCGGTTTGCATGTCAGCCAATTTCTTTTGAATCAGCTGGTTGGCGGCGAGGGGGCGGCCAAACTGTTTGCGGTCGAGCACGTACTGGCGCGCGCGAAACCAGCAGTCTTCTGCCGCACCCAACGCACCCCAGGCAATGCCAAAACGCGCGGAGTCTAAGCAAGTAAAGGGGCCTTTAAGCCCCGCCACGCCGGGCAGCAACTGCGCCTCAGATATTTCCACCTTGTCCATCACGATCTCGCCTGTGATCGAGGCACGCAACCCGACCTTGCCGTGGATCGCAGGCGCGCTCAGCCCCTTCATGCCCTTTTCTAAGATGAAGCCCTTGATGCGGCCATCATGGTCGCCGCCCACGCATTTGGCCCAGACCACAAACACGTTGGCAATCGGCGCGTTGGAGATCCACATCTTGCTGCCGCTGAGCACATAGCCACCCTCTACCGCCTTGGCCCGCGTGGCCATTGACGCCGGGTCCGAGCCGTGATCGGGTTCGGTCAGGCCAAAGCAACCAATCCACTCACCTGTGGCCAGTTTGGGCAGGTATTTTTTCTTTTGCGCCTCGGTGCCAAACTCGTTGATCGGCACCATCACCAAAGACGACTGCACGCTCATCATCGAGCGGTAGCCCGAGTCCACCCGCTCGACTTCGCGTGCAATCAGGCCATAGCACACATAGCCCAGGCCCGAGCCGCCATAGGCCTCGGGGATGGTGGCACCGAGGAGCCCGAGCGCGCCCATTTCTTGAAAAATCGCGGGGTCGGTCTGCTCGTTGCGAAACGCCAGCGTGGCGCGCGGCAGGAGCTTGTCTTGGCAATAGTCCCTGGCGGCGTCGCGCACCATGCGTTCGTCGGCCGTGAGTTGGGTGTCGAGCAGCAGTGGGTCGCTCCACTGGAAACTGGTTTGCTGGGTTTGCGTCATTTTGCGTCGTCTACTTTCGTTATATTGTCCAATAAAGTGCCCAGCTTCGATCATACGGGCCAACATCTCGGAATGGCCACAAAAAATGGACGCTACACTGGTGGCCACCTAGCGGGTTGCGGCCTTGCAGACCTGTTTTGCATGGCCGCGCCACCTACTTTAGCCTTTGATGGACACGACCATGAAACCCTCTGTACCTGGCCACTCTAGCCCTGTTCAACAACTGCGTGTGTGGGACTTGCCCACCCGGCTATTCCACTGGGCCTTGGTGTTGTGCGTAGCCTCGCTCATCGTCTCGGGCCTGCGCGGCGGCGCGGCCTTGGAATGGCATTTGCGTTTTGGCTATTGCACGCTGACCCTGCTGCTGTTTCGCGTCGTGTGGGGCTTTGTCGGGGGTCACTGGTCGCGTTTTGTGCAGTTCTTCTATACGCCCAGCACCATCTTGGCTTATCTGCGTGGCCAGAGCAAACCCGAGCACGAAGTAGGGCACAACCCGCTGGGCTCGCTGTCGGTGTGGGCATTGCTTGGCGTACTCGGCGCGCAAGTGGCCAGTGGTTTGTTCAGCGACGACGAGATCGCCACCACCGGCCCCTTGGTCAAATTTGCCAGCAGCAAAGTAGTGAGCTGGGCCAGCGCCTACCACACCGAGTTTGGCAAAGTGTTGATCTTTGTGCTGATCCTTTTACACGTCGGCGCGGTGTTGGTGTATTTGTTCAAAAAGAAGCAAAACCTCATTACGCCCATGCTGCAGGGCGACAAAAGCGTAGCCGCGAAGCACCAGCTACCCGCCTCGCAAGACAGCGCGGCGCACCGCATCACGGCCCTGGTGATTTTTGCTGTCTTGGCAGGCCTGGTGGCCTACGGCGTGCGCTACGTAACGCAGTAATTGCGCAATGCAATAAGGCCGCCGTCCTACTCCGGGCTCACCCCCAGCGCCACCAAAAACCGCGCCACCATGTTGTAAGTGGCAATGGCGCTGGTGAGTTCTACGATCTCGGTGGTGTTGAAGTTTTTTTGCAGTGCGGCAAACACCTCGTCTTGCACTTTGACTTGCAGAGTCATTTGTGCGGCGTATTGAATTACTATGCTTTCGATAGCTGACAACGCACTATTGGCGGGCATTTCCAGCGGTTTTTGTTTTAAATGCGCGGCCAGGGCGTCGAGCTCGGCTTGGCTGCCACCGGCGGCGATGAAGTCGGGCGCATGGTGTTTGTATTCGTACTCCGCGCCGGTCAGCAGGGCCACGGTGCAGATGCCCAGCTCGCGCAGCTTGCGGCTCGCGCCCAGCTCGCTGCGCACGGCTTTGAGGTAGACGTTCCAGCCGCGCGCCAGCGGTTCGCTCCAGAGCAGGGCTTTGTCCAGGTTGATGAACTGCCCGCCGCGCCGCGCCAAAATGGCTTCGATGAGTTCGGGTGCTTGGGGGTGGGCGGCTTGGCTCCAGTCGGGTATGCGCATAGTGTGTCTGGTGTGGATGTGTGAAAGGGCTTGAATGCCAGAGGATAATTCAGTTATGGCCCCTTCAACTATTGCCACCCCCCCGACCCCAGTGCCCCCTGCAATCGCCCAGCGCATTCGCTTTAGCAAAATGCAAGGCGCGGGCAACGACTTTGTGGTGCTCGACGAAACCGCAGGCCGCTTGCACCTGAACGCCGCGCAGTACCGCTTTTTGGGCGACCGCCACTTTGGCGTTGGCGCCGACCAAATTTTGAGCGTGCGGCCATCGCCGGGCCCGGGCATCGACTTTGCATATGTGATCCACAACAACGACGGCCAAGAGGTCGAGCATTGCGGCAATGGCGCGCGCTGCTTTGTGCGCTTTGTGCGCGAGCACGGGCTGACGCACAAAGACGTGCTGCGCGTCCAAGTGGCCAAGGGTATTTTGGAGCTGCACATGCTGGCCGACGGGCGCGTTACCGTGGACATGGGCCCGCCCGAGTTTGGCTTGGCGCAGCTGCCCTTTAACCCGGCGGGCCGGCAACCCGTGTCGCACGGCAACTGGGAGTACTGGCCGCTGGCGCTGCCAAAAACAGCCAAAACGCCCGCCGATACTGCGTATTCAGCTCCTGTTTTTGTAGCATTGGTGTCGATGGGCAACCCGCATGCTGTGCAGTTGGTGAACGATGTAGACACTGCGCCGGTGGCCAGCATCGGCCCGCTGGTAGAAAGCCATGCGGCCTTTCCACGCCGCGTGAACGCGGGCTTTATGCAGGTGCAAAGCCGCAGCCGCATCAAGCTGCGTGTTTACGAGCGCGGCGCGGGCGAAACCCTGGCCTGCGGCACGGGCGCTTGCGCCGCTGTGGTGGCGGGCATCCGCTGGGGCTTGCTCGACGCGGCAGTAGACGTAGAAACCCGGGGCGGCTTGCTGCGCATCGAGTGGGCGGGGGCGTTCAGCGCCGCGCCTGGCGCAGCACCTGCAACGGCCCCTGAAGCCACCTGGGCCAGCGTGCGCATGACCGGCCCCGCCACCACCGTGTTTGAAGGTGAAATCAGCGTTCCGGCCTTGCCCTGAACACCTGCACAAGCCAAGCCAAAACATTAGCCAAAACATCACGCGAGAGACCCCAAGCCATGAACCACCCAGACCCTAACTTTCCGCCGATTACCGAAGACGATATTGCGCAGTTTCTCTCCAGCACGCCCGACTTTTTCAGCCGCCACGCCGAGCTGCTGGCCGCCGTGCAACTGAGCAGTCCGCATGGCAAACGCGCCGTCAGCCTGCAAGAGCGCCAAGCTGAAATGCTGCGCGAAAAAATCAAGGTGCTCGAACAACGCCTGATGGAGCTCATGCGCCACGGCAACGAAAACATGCTCATTAGCAACCGCCTGCAAGCCTGGACGCGCCAACTGCTTTTGGTCAACGCGCCGCGCGACCTTCCCGCCGCCATTGCCGAGGGCGTGCAAAAAGACTTTATGGTGCCGCTGGTGGCCATCAAGGTCTGGGGCGTGGCCCCGGCTTTTGCGGGCGAGCTGTTTGCGCTGGGCGCCAGCGAAGACGTGCAAACCTTCAGCAGTTCGTTGAGCCTGCCCTATTGCGGCGTGAACGCAGGCTTTGAAGCCGCCAGCTGGCTGCCCCATGGCGAGGCGGTGGAGTCGATTGCCCTGCTGCCCCTGCGCTGCGGCAACGCCCCGCAAGCCATCGGCCTCTTGGTACTGGCCTCGCCCGACGCGCAACGCTTCCAAGCGGGCATGGGTACCGACTTTTTAGAACGCATTGCTGAAATGGCAGGCGCGTCTTTGTCGCGCCTGCGCTGATAACCCAAGAGCCGAGCATCTCACTGCGTCCGGTATTGAAGTTCAAGCCCTCACATGAGCACTCCCGACACCGAGTTGCAAGAGCGCTACCTGGAGCATGTGCGGGTAGAAAAGCGTTTGGCGGCGCGCACGGTGGAGCTGTATGCGCTGGACTTGGCCAAGCTCGCTGCGCATGCGGCGCAGCAGCAGTTGGCGCTGACCGAGGTGCACAACGCACATATTCGGCGCTGGGTGGCGCAGATGCACAGCGGCGGGCGCAGCGGGCGTGGCATTGCACTCATTTTGTCGGGTTGGCGCGGCTTCTACACCTGGCTGGGCCGCCAAGGCCTGGTGGCCAGCAACCCGGTGCAAGACGTGCGCGCGCCCAAAGCCGCCAAACCCCTGCCCAAAGCCCTGGGCGTAGACGCTGCGGTGCAATTTGCAAGCTATAAAAAAGAGAGCGCACTACGCGCAACCAGTGCGCCTTCTGGCAATTTTACCCCCTCAAAAGCGCAGCAAAACGAGGTTTTGGAACTGCGCGACGCGGCCATGGTGGAGCTGCTGTATTCCAGTGGCCTGCGCGTGGCCGAGTTGCTCGGCCTAGACGCGCAGGCCAGCAGCGCGGGCAGTGCCCAGGGCCAGGGTTGGGTGGACTGGGCCGAGGCCACCGCCCATGTGCGCGGCAAGGGCAGCAAGTGGCGCACGGTGCCAGTGGGCAGCCATGCCCTGGCGGCGCTAGAAGCCTGGTTGCCGGCCCGCAATGCCCTCTTGCAGGCTCTGCCAGCGCCGCGCCAGGCCGTGGCCAGCCCGGCCCTGTTTGTGGGCCGCAATGGCACGCGGCTCAGCGCGCAGGCGGTGTGGCAGCGCCTGCAAAGTCGCAGCCTGGCTGCGGGGCTGGACGCGCCCGTGCACCCGCACATGCTGCGCCACAGCTTTGCCAGCCATGTGCTGCAGTCCAGCAGCGACCTGCGCGCCGTGCAAGAGCTGCTGGGCCACGCCAACATCAGCACCACCCAGGTCTACACCCGGCTGGACTTTCAGCACCTGGCCAAAGCCTACGACGCGGCGCACCCACGAGCGCATAAGAAACCCTGAGCCGACGCTGCCGTACACCCGCGACACAATAGCGGTGTTTAATCATCGGCATAAGCCTTACTTTTCTACCCACTCAATCAATTAATCACTCTAAGGAACCCCCCATGCTCAACGGAAAAACCGCCCTCGTCACCGGCTCTACCAGCGGTATTGGTCTGGGCATTGCCATCGAACTGGCCAAACAGGGCGCCAGCATCATCTTGAACGGCTTTGGCGACGCCGAAGGCCCCAAGGCCGAGGTGGCTGCGGCCATGGGCGCGTCGGGCGCGAAGCTGGGCTACCACGGTGCCGACATGAGCAAAGTGGCCGAGATCGAGGCGATGATGGCCTATGCTGCCGCTGAGTTTGGCGGCGTTGACATTTTGGTCAACAACGCAGGTATTCAACACGTCGCGCCGATTGAAAACTTCCCCACCGAAAAATGGGACGCCATCATCGCCATCAACCTCAGCGCGGCCTTTCACGCCACGCGCTTGGCCATTCCGGGCATGCGCGCCAAAAACTGGGGTCGGGTCATCAGCATTGCCTCGGCGCACGGCCTGGTGGGCTCGGCCAACAAGGTGGCTTATGTGGCCGCTAAGCACGGCATTGTGGGCATGACCAAGGTGGTGGCGCTCGAGACGGCGACCACCGGCATTACGGTCAACGCCATCTGCCCCGGCTGGGTGCTCACGCCCCTGGTGCAAAAGCAAATTGACGACCGTGCCGCGAATGAAAAAATCACGGTAGCGCAGGCCACCAAAGAGCTGCTGGGCGAGAAGGAGCCTTCGCTGCAATTCACTACGCCCGAGCAACTGGGTGGCTTGGCACTCTTCATGTGCTCGCCAGCGGCCGACAATGTTCGCGGCGTGGCCTGGGCCAATGACGGCGGCTGGACGGCGCAGTAAAGCATGAACATCGCCCAAGTGCGCGCGCAGGCTTTTGCCATGCCGCTGGTCAACCCGTCTTTCCCACGGCCACCCTACCGCTTTTACAGGCGCGAATACATCATCATCAGCTACCGCACCGACCCGGCCGCACTGGCGGCGGTGGTGCCCGAGCCGCTGCAAGTGGCCGAGCCGATCGTCAAGTACGAGTTCATTCGCATGCCCGATTCCACCGGCTTTGGCGACTACACCGAGTCGGGCCAGGTGATCCCCGTCACCTACAACGGCGAGCCGGGCAGCTATGTGCACTCGATGTACCTGGACGACGACGCGCCGATTGCCGGTGGCCGCGAGTTGTGGGGCTTTCCTAAAAAACTGGCCACACCCAAAATCGTTCACGAGGGCGACGTGGTGGTGGCCACTTTGCATTACGGCAGCCAGCTGGTGGCCAGCGGCACCATGGGCTACAAGCACAAGGCGGTCGATATTGCGGCCGTGACCAAGGCGCTGCAAGGCCCCAACTACCTGCTGAAAATCATTCCGCACGTAGACGCCACACCGCGCATTTTGGAGCTGGTGCGCTACCACCTGGAAGACGTGCAGGTCAGCGGTGCCTGGACTTCGCCTGCGGCCCTGCAACTCTTTCAGCACGCGATTGCCGACGTGGCCCGCCTGCCGGTGCTCGAAGTGGTGGGTGCCCTGCACTGCGTGGCCGACCTCACGTTAGGCATGGGCGAGGTGGTGCACGATTATTTGAAGGACGCAGCATGAGCCCGGTCACGCGCAAGGCCAGTGCCAAGCCCACTGCCAAACAAGCGGCCCCAAGGGCAAGCAGCGCCGCACCAGCGCTTGCCCAGCAAGCCGCACGCTACCAGCGCGTCGCCCTGATGCTGCAAGGCGGTGGCGCTTTGGGCTCTTACCAAGTGGGCGTATACCAAGCCCTGGCCGAGGCCAACTGCCTGCCCAGCTGGGTCTGCGGTGTGTCGATTGGTGCCATCAACGGCGCTTTGATCGCAGGCAACGCACCCGCCAAACGCCTCGAGCGCTTGCAAGAATTTTGGGCCCTCATTGCTGGGCGCAGCGCAGGCCCCTTGGCGCAGGGCGGCGACCCGTTTCGCGCCTGGGCCAGTGCCGCCAGCGCCTGGATGACCAGCAACCTGGGCCAGCCCGGCTTCTTCAGCCCGCGCATGGTCAGCCCCTGGCTGGTGCCGCCCTTGACCAGCCATGCAGGCGACCCGGCCAGCACCAGCTTGTACGACACCTCGCCCCTGCGCGCCACGCTGGAGCGCTTGGTGGACTTTGAGCGCTTGAACAGCGGCGAGACGCGGCTCAGCGTCGGCGCGGTCAACGTGGCCACCGGCAACAACGTGTTCTTCGACACCGCGCACCAGCGCCTGGGCCCCGAGCACATCATGGCCAGTGGCGCGCTACCGCCTGCGCTGCCCATGGTGCAAATCGGCAAAGACTTTTTTTGGGACGGCGGCATCGTCTCTAACACGCCGCTGCAATACCTGCTGGAGCAAGAGGAAGACGTGAGCAGTTTGGTCTTTCAAGTCGATTTGTTCAGCGCCCAAGGCGCGGTGCCCAAAGACATGGGCGAGGTGTCTTCGCGGCAAAAAGACATCACCTACTCCAGCCGCACCCGCCAAGCTACCAGCGCCTTTAAACGCACGCTGGCCTTGCGCCGCCAGTTGGCCGATGCCTTGGCGCGCGTACCCGCCAAACAACTGCGCCCCGGCGAGGCCGACCGCATGCGCGACTACCAAGACGCAGGTGTGGTCAACCTGGTGCACCTGATTTACCAAGCCAAGTATTTTGAAGGCGACACCAAAGACTACGAGTTCTCTAGCGAGGCGGTGGCCCTGCATTCCAAAGCGGGCTATGCCGACACGGCAGCGTCGCTGGCGCGCCCCGAATGGCTGGAGCCGCCTTCGGCTGATGTGGGGCTGGTAGAGCACGATATTCACCGTAAAAATTGATGTTGGCTTCATTCGCAATTGCCCACCCCTCAAGCTGTGCCCAAGCCACCACCAGCGACAATCACCCCCATGAAAACCATTCGTCTCAAAGAAGGCAAAGAGCGCAGCCTCTTGCGCGGCCACCCCTGGGTGTTTGACGGGGCTATTGCCAGTGGCAATGGCGACAGCGGCGAGACGGTGCGCGTCGAGGCCCACGACGGGCGCTTTTTGGCTTGGGGCGCGGTCAGCCCCAGCTCGCGCATTCGCGTGCGGGTCTGGAGTTTTACCCAAACGCAGCGCGTAGATGCTCCGTTTTTAATAGCGCTCATCGCACAATCGGTGAGCCTGCGCGGCCTATTAGGCATTGCCAGCGCGGGCGTGCGCCTGGTGCATGGCGAGTCTGATGGCCTGCCCGGTTTGATTGCCGACCGCTATGGCGACACCCTGGTGGCGCAGTTTGGCAGCGCGGGTGCCGAGCGCTGGAAGGCCGTGCTGGCCGACGCGCTGTTGGCCGCCACCGGCTGCACGCGCCTGTACGAGCGCTCCGACGCCGACAGCCGCAAGCTAGAGGGTCTGCCCAGCGTGACGGGCTGGCTGCGCAAGCCAGAAGGCGACGCAGGTGAAACAGAGGTGACGATCCAAGAACACGGCTGGCGCTTGGGTCTAGACATAGCCAGCGGTCACAAAACTGGCTTTTACCTCGACCAGCGCGACGCCCGCAAAGCCTTTGCCGACGCCTGTGCCCTGCGCCAGCCGCAGCGCGTGCTCAACTGCTTTAG
>CANFOR010000059.1 GCA_947448675.1 Betaproteobacteria bacterium | reverse complement strand
GGTGCATCGCCCTTGATGCTCCACAACTCGGTGAGCACAAACACGGCGTCGAGGCCACTGGCGGCGGGCAGCATAAAACGGCTCACGGCTTGGGCGCTGCTTTGCGCTGCCGGGTAGGCGCGCGGGCTTTCTAGCTCCAAGGGCAAGGCGTGCACAACAGTGGGTCCGGCCTCGGGTGGTGCGTTCAGGGCAAAGGTGCGCAACTCGTGGCGTTTGGGCAGCGCCGCAAACACCAATTGCACTGGCCACAGCTCGGCCACGGGCAGGTACAAGAGCGCGTACCAGGCCCCCGGGCGGGCGCTGAGCTGGCGCAAAGGGCTGCCCGCTGGGCTGAACTCGCGCAGCCACTGCGCACGGCCGTCTAAGGCCAAGGTGTAAGCCGGTGCCCAGGGCAAACCCTGCGCAGCAGCAGGCAGCGGCGCAAGCCACGCCCAGCTGGCCAAGCCCGCGCTGGCACACAGCAAGCATTGCCTGCGCGGCATAGCTTTGGCGAGCATGGCTTGGTGGTTCATCAGTCGGTGCCCATGCGGCGGGCCAGCTCGGCCACGGCTACTTCTATGCAGGCACGCAGTGCGCGCTCCACGCCTTCTTTGCTGCTGCTGCGGCTGTCGGCGTCTACCCCTATCGACAGGGTTTTGCCTTTGCGCGCGCTCAGCGCATTGAGCAAATTGCCCACACCTGTCACCGTGGTGGTGCTGGCTTCAATGGTTTTAATGCTGTTCACCGCGTCGACCACCAAACCGGTTTGCACATCGACAATGCGCACGTCGATGCCAATGGCATCTGCGGTTTTGCCCCCGCCAATCGTCATGCCGCCCACGGTGAGGTTTTGCGCATTTTCTTTGGCTCCACGGTTGGCCTCTGATACCACCACTTCAAACACATAGCGCGCTGCCGCCACTTGGCCTGCTGCGGGGCCCGCCGCTACGCCACCGGCCTGGAGCTGGCGCTCGCGCATCAAACCTTCGTTCAAGCGCTGGCGCTCGGCCACCGCAAAAGCCCCTGATTTGATAAGCGCCGTGACGAACATTTCTTGCGCCGCAGCGACCTGCACGTCAGGCACAGAACTGCGAAACTCATAAATTGCCACCACGGTTTTTTGCCCCGGCTGGCGCTTAACGCGGGCCAGCTCTTTGCTAGAGGCTGAGTCATCCACCCGCGCGTTGGTCTGCGCCAAGGCACTGGTGCCCAGGCATAGGCAGAGCAGCACTGCAAGCCCAATGTTCAATGCAAACAAAGCCTGTCGAGGTGTTTGAACGGCTGGTTCTGCGGTGTGCCAAAGCATGGGGAATCCTTAAAAATGGGGCTACTGTTGGCCCTTGCTGTCTCGTACCCATGTGAAGGTGACGCGGCAACCCGGTTGCAAGTATTCAAAAGCATCGTCGAGTGAAAACACCGGCGTTTCAACCCCCAAGAATTTGGCCTTGCTGAATATGATGTGCGAGTCGCGGCCAATTTCATTCAGGTACAGGCCAATTGTTTTCGACACTACGCCGCTGCCTACTTGCACTTTTTCGTAGGAGTTGTTGTTGTTCGAGCGCAGGATCTTCATCCACTTGTTCCAGGTGTGACCTGCTGGTTGCACTAAACGAAACTCCATCACGTTGTTGGGCAACCCGGCGTTCCAATCGACATCAATTTCGATGGTGTTTTCGTCGTTGTCGGGGTCGTTAAAGTCGATGCTTGACTTGGCCTTGGTCGACCACTTGCTAGGCAAGTTGGTGTACTGGATGTCGCTTTGGTCATAGGGCCCGGTGCTGTAGGCCATCAGGGCTGCGCCATTGTTCTTCAGGTAGCTGAGCGAATAGGCAATCGGCACGCCCGGGCTGCTGGGCGAGTAATTGGCCGCACCTTCATTGGCGATAGCGGCTTTGACCGCGTTAAACATATCGCCATTGCTCGATGCAATCGGCTTGAGGGCAATGCCTGCATTGCCACCGACCACCACATAGCTGATGCGCGCGCTGTTTAGAACCTCGCTTGCCGTAAGCTTACTGTTGACCTTGACGCTGGCACCACCGTTGTAGGCCGCATTCAAGGCGGCGCTCAAGTCGGAACTGGAAGACTCGCTTTCGGCCACGAAGAACACCATGCGCCCATAGGTCACTTTGTTGACGTACAGAGGTGGGTTATTTGGGCGAATCTGGTTCTGTGGATCGCTAAAGTTAGCACCATCTTTAAACACATCTATTGGGCTGGTAGGCGGTGTGAAAGATATGTCGTAGTACTTTTGCTTGAAGGTGGCAAAAACATAGTTTTTGGTAGAGGCGTTTTGCACATTGAGCTGGCCGTTGACAGCGACCGAGCCATAGCGCACGTCTACACCTAGGTCGAACAAAAACTTACTTTGGCTACTGGTCTCATACGAGTTAAAAGTAGCCCCTGCTGCTGTACCAACTACGCCTTGCGCGAGCATTTCTTGAACGGCTGTTTGCACCGACTCGCGGCTGACCTCGGCAATGGTTTTGTTGTACACCGCGCCATTGCTTAAGTTGAGGTTCGAGATGGCAATGCGGCCACTGGCACGGGGAATGCTGATGGGCGTGAAGTTGCCCGTGGCAAAGCCCTGGCCTTGGATCAAAGCACCGGGATAGATCGCGTTCGCATCCGAGAGAAAAATTGCGTCTTCGACCTTGCGCACGGCAGAGTCCACCTTGCCACGGAAGCCCTTGGTATTGGCAATACGCGCACCCTGGCTACCGCTTGCGGGGCTGAAATTGCTCACCTGGAAGGGCTGGCCGCCCGAATTGGGGCCACCAGGAATCGATAGATCCCCAGCGCCCATGATCTTGGCCAAGCCGCCACCTGGGGCAGCACTACCACTACCTATGGCTGCTGCAGCACCGAGTTTGTTAGGCAGGCTGTGGGCCGAGATCGCTGCCGGGGCTGTAGGGGGCACGGGTGCGGGTGTTGATGCAGGTGCTGCAGGTACAGGAGCTGGCAGGGGCGCAATAGCGGCGGGTCTTGCACCCAGCAGCATGGGTGCGGCAACAATTTTCGCGTTCAGCACAGGAGGCAGTGCGGGAGGCGGTACTGCCGCTGCATTGGGAGCAGGGGCTGGCGCTGGGGGTATGGGTGGCACTATGCTCGCATTGCGCCCCGGGGGTGGGGGCGGCAGCATGCCCGTATTGGGTGCGGGCGGCGCGGGAGGTGGTGGGGGTGCAGTGGCAGCACCTGGGCGGGGCGGGGCATTCGCTGGCAGGGCTGCATGCGGTGGAGGTGGAGGTGGAGGCGCAACAGGTGTTGCGGCATGTGGCGCAGGCGCGGGAGCAGGTGCCGAACTGGTAGCAACAGCCGGGTTGCCTGGAGGCCTTACGCATTGCCCACCGACTGCTATCAAATTCATATCGCACACACGCAAGGGGCCACGTACGTCGATGCTGCACGGCGCGGTGCCTAAGCGCCCGCAGACGGGGCGCAAGCATGTGCCATTGCGCTCAAACAGATTGGTGTCGCAACTCGGGAAGCGCTGCAACACGTTGCAAGCATTGGCACCCTCGGTGCCGCATGCCGGGTGCAGGCATTTGTTTTGCAAAACATCGTGCACCAGGTTGGCGTCGCAAGGCTGTGGCACCGGCAGCTTGAGCAAGAAGTCAAAGCCCATGCGCTGCACCACGGTGCAGGCACCCTGGCCTTGCATACCGCACAGGGGACGAACGCAGCGCCCGCCGCCTTCCACCAGGTTTTGGTCGCAGCTGGGAATGCGCTCAGTGAGCGTACAAGCGCGGTCGCCCTCGCGCCCGCAATCGTCGGCCCAAGCGGGAGCGCCAGCAAAGGCGGGCAAAAACAACAGGCAGAGCAAACGCAATGCGACCCACAAGCGCTTCCAGTGTTGCCAAGGCTTGGGGTCGGGGGCTAGAGGGCGGGAAAAGACTTGTTGAACCATGCTGGCACTCCTCGCTAAATGAAATAATGATGCCCAAGCGTAAGCGGCCACAACAAGTGCTACAAGGTGAAAAAAGTCACATTGGCCTGTTTTCATCATCAATTGTGATGGGTGCAATTTTGAATACCAAAGCATGCATTACAAGTTGACGCGGCACTGCATTAGCTATATTTTTTATAGCTGTCTACGCATATTCCACGGGCTTCTTTGGCACTTTTTCTTCTAAAATCGACCGTTAACATCACTGCTACTGAGCACCCGACTGCGATCCACCATGCCCAGCCCTGCCCCTGCGCGTATTGCGCTCATCCATGCCACGGCCTTGGCCATGCAACCCATCAACGAGGCCCTGGCGCGCCACTGGCCGCAGGCGCGGCGCATGCATTTGCTCGACGACAGCTTGTCGCAAGATCACGCTGTGGCGGGCGGGCAACTCACAGCCGCCATGCTGCAGCGTTTTGACGACCTGGCCCAGTACGCCAAGCGCACGGGCTGCAATGGCATTTTGTTTACCTGCTCGGCTTTTGGTGCGGCGATTGAAGCGGCAGGCGCGGCGGTAGGCCTGCCCACGCTCAAGCCCAATGAGGCCATGCTGGAGCAAGCGCTGGCGGTGTGCAGCGCTGAAGCCAACGTGGCCCATGCGGCCAGCGCAACGGGTGCCGCCAAGGCCAACCAGGGGCCGCAGCGCATCGGCCTCATTGCCACCTTTGAAGCCTCACTCCCCTCGATGGCCGCCGAGCTGCAGGCCATGGCCAGCGCGCGCGGCTTAAACATCGTGCAGCGCAGCGTCTTCGTGCCCCAGGCCATGCAAGACCTGGCCGAGGGCCGCACCGACGCGCACCACCAGGCCATTGCCACAGCAGCGCGGGGCTTGAAAGACTGCAGCGTGGTGATGCTGGCGCAGTTCTCGATGGCCGCCGCCCAGCCCAGCGTGCAAGCCCTGCTGAGTTGCCCCGTGCTCAGCAGCCCCGACTGTGCCGTGCTCGCGCTGCGCCAGCGCATGCAAGCACAGCCAGCCGACCCCACCCAGCCCAGCGCATGAAGCCCAGCAACCCCAACACCCACAGCGCACGCTTTGCAGGCGCCGAGCTAGAGCGCTTCATCACCCAAGCCCTTGAACGCCTGGGCCTGCCAGCTGCCGACGCGGCCACCACCGGCCAGCTCATGGCACAAGCCGAGCTGCAAGGCTCAGACGGCCACGGCATCATTCGCCTGCTGCCCTACGCACGGCGCATTCGCGCGGGTGGGCTCAACCTCACGCCGACCATCAAGGTGGTGCAAGAACGCCCCGGCATGGCCCTGATCGACGGCGACAACGGCATGGGCCATTTGGTGATGGCGCGCGCCGCTGAAATGGCCATTGAAAAGGCCCGTATTTGCGGCATTGGTTGGGTCGGCTCGCAGCACTCGAACCACGCCGGGCCCGCCTCGCTGTATGCGCGCATGCCACTGGCGCACAACATGATCGGCCTGTATTTTGCGGTGGGCAATGCCAACCATTTGCCGCCCTGGGGCGGGCTGAGCATGTTGCTCTCGACCAACCCCATCGCCGTTGCAGTGCCTGCAGGCGAGGAGCCAGCCATCGTGCTCGACATGGCCACCACCGTGGCGGCCTACGGCAAGGTCAAAGCCAAGGCCCAACGCGGCGAGATGATGCCCGAGGGCTGGATGATCGACCGCACAGGCGCGCCCTTGCTTGACCCCGCGCGCGCTGACGAAGGCTTTTTGATGCCCATTGGCGGCTACAAAGGCTATGGCCTGGCGCTCATCGTCGGCCTGCTGGCAGGCACACTCAACGGTGCGGCCATGGGCAAGGCGGTCGTGGACTTCAACAAAGACGACGTGACGCCCACCAA
Source organism: Betaproteobacteria bacterium (assembly GCA_947448675.1). GTDB lineage: Bacteria > Pseudomonadota > Gammaproteobacteria > Burkholderiales > Burkholderiaceae_C > CANFOR01. The sequence continues at coordinate 7,466 of CANFOR010000059.1, read as the reverse complement.
CACCGGCCAAGCCATCATGGCGATTGACCTGTCTGCCTGGGGCGACATAGACGCCTTCAAAGCCCGCGTCGACACGCTGGTGCGCGAACTGCGCGCCAGCGAGCGCATGCCCGGCGTGGAGCGCATTTGGTTGCCCGGCGAGCAAAGCCAGGCCAAGCGCATGGAGCATGCAGCGCATGGGGTGGCCCTGCCACCCGCGCTGCAAAAACAACTCGCCGCTTTTGCGCAAGAGCTGGGTATTCCCGCTTTGCAAGCCCTTTGATTTTGACCACACTCAGCGCATGAAAAACCGCCCCAACTTTTTGACCCGCAAGTTGATTCACGCTGCCGCGCTCTGCGCCGTCGGCCTTGGCCTTGCTCCTAGTTTGCTAGCGCAAAACGCTTATCCCAACAAGCCGATCCGCCTGGTCGTGCCCCTGGCAGCAGGCAGCGCGGTAGACAATGCGGCACGCATCGTGGCGCACAAGATGGGTCAAAACATGGGCCAGAGTTTTGTGATCGAAAACCAGCCCGGTGCTTCGGGCCTGATCGGTGCCAGCACGGTGGCCAAGGCCGCGCCCGACGGCTACACCCTGGGCGGCTTTAACGACAGCATCATGACCATGCTGCCCCATCTGCAAGCCAAAATGCCCTGGGACATTTTGAAAGACTTCGAGCCTGTGTCTTTGGTGGCCACGGTAGAGTGGGGCTTGGTGCTGCCCATCGACGCGCCCGAACACACGGCGGCAGACTTTATTGCCACGGCGCGCAAAGCCCCCGGCAAAATCAACTACGGCTCGGGCGGCAATGGCAGCCCGCAGCACATTGCTATGGCCTTGTTTGCTGCACAAACCGGCCTGCAAATGACCCATGTGCCCTACAAAGGCGCCACCCAAGCGGCCATGGGCGTGGCAGGCAAAGAGGTGCAAGCGGCGTTTCAGGGCATTGCCACCGTGAACGCCTTGCTCAAGGCCAACAAACTCAAGCTCATTGGCGTGACCACCGCCAAACGCCTGCCACAGTTTGCCGACGTGCCCACCGTGAGCGAGTCGGGCCTACCCGGCTTTGAGTTCAACTCCTGGTTTGCCATGTTGGCCCCGGCTGGCACACCCAAAGCCATCGTGAACACCCTACAAGCCGAGGTGGTCAAAGCCCTGGCCGACCCCGAGGTGCAAAGCAAGCTCATGGCCCAAGGCCTGAGCCCGCGCGGCAGCACGCCCGAAGCACTTGGCAAAGCTATGCGCGCACAGCTGGCGCGTTACGGAGAGCTGATTAAGGCGGCGAACATTACGGCGGATTGAGTCTGCAACGCAACAGCGTCCTTAACTACGCGCGACCAAACCCATAGCAAAAAACAGGCTGGCCAATACCGCCAATATGGTGCGCACATGGTTCCACATCTGCCAGCGCAGCGCATAGCTGCTCCAAACTTCATTGGCCATTGACACAGCTTGCGTTGCCAAGGCATTGTTCAATGGCACATTGCACAGCAGGGTAACGCCCACTGGGCCCAGCAGGTAGCACACAGACGCAACTAAGCAGTAAGCCATGCCCGGCTGGGGCAGATGTGAAACAGCGGTCAATGCAATCAGCACGCAAAGCAAGGTCGTGCCAACAAAGAGCAAGAAAAACACCGGGTTGAGTATGCTGATATTGATCCGCTGCATGGCCTCCATGCCAGAGGCCGGGGCCATTTGCAGCAGGGCGCGCATGACGAAGTTGGAGAACGCAAACAACAGGCCTGCCATCAGACCCGTACCTACCAAGGCTGCGACCACCAAGCCTGAAAGATAAGCTGTTAGCCAAGCCATGCCGACTCCTTTCGTGCAAATGCATTGCGCTTTAACGCAGCATTTTTGGTGCTATGAAAACCGAAGCGCTAAGCGCGCCCTACCAGCCGCAAAACCCCCTGCCATTGCTGCGCCCAAAACCCGCGCCCGTAGTCGCGACCTTGTTCGACTTGGTCGCGCACGCCGGTGGCGTCGTAGCGCTGCTCGAAGTTGGCAGTGCCAAAGAGCATGTCCCACCAAGGCAGCAGCACGCCGAAGTTGTGCCCGCCTAAAACCTTGCCTTGTGACTCATGCCCAATGCCAATGGCATGGTGCAGGCGGTGAAAGCGCGGGCTGACCCACAGGCGCTCGCCCACGCTGCCAAACCACAGGCGCAGGTTGGCGTGTTGCAGGCTCTCGCTCAGCTGGGCCAGGGCCACCAGGGCGACAAACTGGCCGGGGGCCACGCCAAGCAGCTGGGCCACCAGCACGATGATGCTGTCGCGCAGCAGGTCGTCGAGCAGGTGGTTGCGGTTGTCGCTCCACATGGTCATCTGGCGCTGGGCATGGTGCAGGCTGTGCAATTGCCACCACCAGTGGAACTGGTGTTGGCCGCGGTGGATGGCGTAACCCACCAGATCAAACACCAGCAGGTAAAGCACAAAGCTGGCCACGCTGCTGGCGTCCAGGTCCAAGAGCGTGTCGAGCTGCAAGGTGCCCAGACCCGCGCTGCGCAAGGGCGCAAACAGCGCGTCCCACAGCGGGTCTACCGCAAAAAACAAGGCCAGGCGGAACAAACCCAAACGGTGAACAAGGGTGTAGATCACATCGGTGTGCACTGTGGCGCGGTCCACCACGGCTTCAACAGGCCGCCAACGCTGCAAAGGGCCGATGACGGCCAGCAAAACTACGAGTTGAAGGCAGCCTACCAGGAACCAGCCTGCGGCCGTGTACGCGTCTTCTAGCAAACCGCCCAGGCCCAGGGCAAACAGCAGGGGCTGAAAGGCGGCCTCGTACAGCCACTGTTGGGCAGAGGCAAAGGCGTTGCTGATAAAACCAAGCAGGGCGTCCATGTGCGCGCGCTCAGGGGTGGGCGGCAATCCAGGCCTGGTACTGTGGGTGCTCGCGCAGGGTGTCAAAGCAAAAGCCCTGCTCTTTTAAGCCAACGATCAGCGGCTCAAGGTCGGCCGGAGCCCACGGGTCTTTGCGCGACCACACGCCCAGGTGCGCCAACAAAATATTGCCGGGGCGAATGTCTTTCAGGGCTTTTTTCAGCAGCGCGGCATTGCTAAACTTCTCACTCGGCAGCTCGTCGCCCAAAAAGCCTGCCGGGGCCCAGGCCACATGGGCGTAGCCGCAGGCCTGGGCCACAGCCAAGAGCTTGGGCGAGGTTTTGCCACCGGGTGCGCGGAACAAGGGCAAGGTTTTTTTACCAGTAAAGTCTTGCAGGCGCTCGGCGGCGTAGGCAATGTTTTCGCAGTATTTTTTGGCGTCCCAGGTGAACTCGCGGCCCGCCAGCGCACCGGCCGAGGGGCGGATGCGAAAGCGCGGCGCAACACTGCGTTCATCGCCACGCCAGTAGGCGTGGTCATAGGTGTGCGAGGCAAACTCGTGGCCCTCAGCGGCGCGGGCCTTCCACCACGGCGCCCAGTCGTTGCTCAGGCTGCCAGCGCCGACCTTGGTGGGCTCGTTGGCGGCAAAAAAAGTGACGCGTACTTTGTTTCGGCGCAGCACGTCGGCGACGAGCGGAGCGACTTCCATGTGGCCGGTGTCAAAGGTTAAATAAACTGGTTTTTCACAGGCAAAAGCGCCCGAAACTCCCGCCAATACTGCGTAGACAGCTATACATTTTATAGCTGCCAGGGTGCTACCCAGCGCGGTTTTAGAGGCGCGGTGCATGGTCGAGCGTCCAGACTCCATGGGGTGACTTTCCAACATTGACTTGGCGAATGACCTTCTTTTGCTCCAGGTCGATCACGCTGAGTTTTTTGGCCCAACGCGAGGTGACATAGAGCCATTTTCCGTCAGCCGAGACGTCCATGCAATCGGGGCCACCAGGTGCGGGGTAGTTGGCCACCACCTCCAAAGTTTGCAGGTCGATCTTGCTGATGGTGTCGGCCACGCGGTTGCTGACGTAGACATGGCGTTTGTCGCCCGCTGCGCGAAAGGCGTGGGCACCGTCGCCGGTTTTAATGGTTTTGATTTTGCGCGGCGCGCTGCCCGACACGTCGTACACCTCGACGCCATTGCCGCCCGTGAGTGCCACCAGCAGGGTTTTGTCGTCGGCCAGGCCAAAGATGTCGGCTGGCGTGGCGCCGGTTTTGCCGCGCCAGCGCAGAGTTTGCGTGGCCAGGTCAATGGCAATCAGCTCGTCGCTGTCTTGCATGGTCGAATAGACGGTGCTGCTTTTGCTGTCGATCCACAAATGGCTGGGTGTTTTGCCGGTGCTGATGCGTTTGGCCAGGGTGATGCTACTGCCGTCCCAGCGGTAAATGTCCACATGGTTCAGGCGGTTGGCGGCGGTGACGAACCACTTCATGTCCGGCGAAAAGCGCAGTTGGTATGGGTCCAAAATGCCGTGCACCGTGCGCTGGATCTGCCCCGTGCGCGGGTCGACAAAGCTGAGCGAGTCGCTCAGGGCATTGGCCACGATGAGCGACTTTTCGTCGGGCGTGAGGTAGAGGTGGTGCGGCTGCTTGCCAGTGGCCAGGCGCTGGGTTTCTTTCCAGGTGAGAGGATCAATCATGCTGACGCTGGCGTCGAGCGAATTGAGCACAAACAGCGGGCTGGCGCTAGGCTTAGCAGAGGCGCTGGATTGGGCAGCAGCGCTTGCGCCAGTGCCATTGCTGGTTTGGGCCTTGGCAGCCAAGGGGCCAAACAGCGCGATAACGAGGGCTGCCAAGGCAGCGCAGGGGGGCAAAAAATTCACACAATGCACTCTGAAAATGAAGCCCTAAGTGTACCCGCCGTGTGCGATGGCCAAAGGCAGGGCCAGAGCCCTGCATTGAAGGCGCGGCAAGGGCGCTGCAGCCAGGCCCCTAATAATGGCGGTATGGAAACCATTTCGGTCTTGGGCGTAGCGCTTGAATTGCGCCAAATTGCGCCCCCCTTGCCAGCAGCCGGCACAGCCGCGCGTGCGCCGATTGTGTTCTTGCACGAAGGCCTGGGCTCAGTAGCCCAGTGGCAGGGCAAAGGCGGCTACTGGCCCGCACAAGTCTGCGCCGCAACGGGCCGCGCGGGCTGGGTGTACTCGCGCCAGGGATATGGCCAGAGCGACACGGTGGTGGATGTGCGCGGCCCTTCGCGAGGGTTGAATGGCCAGCGCCAAGGCCGCTTACAGCCCGACTACCTGCACCGCGAGGCCTATGTGGTGCTGCCCGAGCTGCTGCGCTTGCTGGGCATAGAGCGCCCGGTGTTGCTGGGCCATTCTGACGGCGGCAGCATCGCCCTGCTCTACGCCAGCCGCTTTGCGGCAGAGGCCTGCGTGGTGCTGGCCCCGCATGTGCTGGTCGAAGACATCAGCCTGCGCGCCATTGCCGCCGCCCGTGACGCCTACCTGGCCAGCACCCACGCGCCCAGCGGCCTGCGCCAACGCCTGGCGCGCTACCACCACGACGTGGACTGCGCCTTTTGGCAATGGAACGACGTGTGGCTCAGCGAAGGCTTTCGCAACTTTGACATTCGCGCCGAATGCAGCCGCATTACGGCGCCGGTGCTGGCCATTCAAGGCCATGAAGACCCCTATGGCAGCATGCTGCAAATTGATGCGATTGCGCAAGCGCTAGAAGCCGCGCCAGACGCCTCCATACGGAGCATAAAAGGCCCACAATGCCCGCCAAATGTGCGTGTGCAGCTACAAAAATTAGAGCACTGCGGGCACGCCCCGCACAAAGACCAAAGCGCGCAGAGCTGGCAATGCGTCAGCGAATTTTTAGCGCCACTGGGCTAGCCATTCAGGCTGCGCATGCAGCCGTGCACTGGCCAAACTAGGCCCTTGGCTTGCCTACTAGCCTTTAATGGCCGCCAAGTCGGCTGCACTAAGCCAGCGCCACTGGCCAGGGGCCAAGTCGGCAGGCAGGGCCAAGCCACCCATTTGCGAGCGGTGCAGGGCCTCAACCCGGTTGCCCACTGCCGCCACCATGCGCTTGACCTGGTGGTACTTGCCTTCGGTCAATGTGAGGCGCAAATGCAGGGGGCCCACAGCCTCGCAGGCGGCGGCACGCACGGCAATCGGCGAGTCGTCGAGCACCACGCCTGCGAGCAGGCGCGCCACCTGTTGGTCGTCAAGCGGGTGCTTGACGGTGACCTCATAGACTTTGGGCACATGGTGCTTGGGGCTGCCCATGCGGTGGATGAACTGGCCGTCGTCAGTCAGCAGCAGCATGCCAGTGGTGTCTTGGTCGAGCCGCCCCACCGCTTGCACGCCCTGGATCGGCCCTTTTTGCGGGCGCTGGCGCAGCGGCCCGGGCAGCAGGGTGTAGACGCTGGGCCAGGTCGACGGCTTGTGCGAACACTCGGTGCCCGCCGGTTTGTGCAAGAGCACATAGGCCTTAGCTTGGTAAAGCCACGGCACACCCTGCACGCTAAAGTGCAAACCGTCTGCTATGAATTCAGTAGCTGCATCCGTAGTAACTACGCCCGCTACCGAGACAAAACCCTGCTGAACCAAGCCCGCGCAAACGCGCCGCGTGCCAAAACCTTGGGTGTATAAAATTTCTTCGAGGCGCATAAATAAAAGCAGTCTGCCAGAGACGCTGGGGTAAATGGTGGGTGGTACGCATCATAGTGAAAGCGCCAGGCCCAGATTCAACTCAAGCGCAGCGCCAAAGCGTCGGCGGCGGCAGACCAGTCGGCGTCGTCGCGCATGGCTTCGCGCAAGAACTGCGCTTGGGCCGCGCTCCAAAACGCTGCATCGCATAAAGCTTGGTTTGCTGGCAGAGTGTGAGAGGCAAAAAAAGCGTCCATACCAGTGGGGTCTGCAGGCAGGCCCAGTTGCTGCATGAGGTGCTTGAGGTTATGGCTGTGCGTTTCCATAGGCTGGCTCCGCTTGGGGTGACGCAATCATTAAACGCCCATCGCCAGGGCTTGGCAATACGCCTACGGCACACTGGCTTGCCCTTTGCCTGCACTAGGCACACAATGCAAAAGGCAGTTTTGCTGCTTGTTTTTCAACCTGCGCGAGGTGCTTATGTACAAGACCATTTTATTTGCCTACAACGGCTCGCAAGAGGGGCAAGACGCCCTGACCGACACCAAGGAGCTGGCCCTGTGGAGCGGCAGCCAGGTGTGGCTGGTAGCGGTAAAACCAGGCTTTGACGCGGTGGCTTTTGCCGGGGGCGGCATCTACAACCCGGGTTGGGACGCGGCAGAAAAAAAACTCTTCCAAAACATCTTGGACGAAGGCCTGCAAAAGCTCAGCGATGCAGGTTTTGTGGTGCGCGGGGAAATTTTAGAAGGCAACCCGGTGGAAGAGATCAGCAAGTTTGCCAAGGGCATTTCAGCCGATTTGATCGTGGTCGGCCACCGGCACCTTGAGAGCCGCGTGGCGCGCTGGTGGAGCGGCTCGATTTCCAGCGCGCTGGTCGAACAAGCGCCTTGCAGCGTGTTTTGCGTGATTGCGAAGCAGGTCTAAGCGCTGAGCAAAACTAAAAACCGCCAACCATCGCGGGTTGGCGGTTTGCAGTTGGGGTAATGGTGGAGCTGGGGGGATTTGAACCC
>CANFOR010000058.1 GCA_947448675.1 Betaproteobacteria bacterium | reverse complement strand
TGGCATTGGAAACACCGTACATCGGGTCAAACGCACCAAAATGCTCCATCAATTGGTCGTACTGACGACCAACGGTCAGCTGGCCCCAGTTGCCGCCCAAGCCCATGAAGGCTTGGCGACCAAACATCAAGCCGCCTTGGCCGGATTTACCAGTGGCAGGGCTAAAGCCGCCTTCGAGTTGGAACAATGCATTGTTGCCACCACCCAGGTCTTCATTGCCTTTGAAACCAAAGCGGCTGCCGCTGATGGCGCCAGAGTCAATGCTGGTCAGGCTAGCGCCTGCAGCATTTTGATTGTTTTGGGTTTGTATGGCGGTATCAATACGGCCATACAGGGTCACGCTGGACTGGGCAAAAGCCGAGCCCAGGGCCAAAGCAGCAGCGGCTGCAACGAGGGTGTTCTTCATCATCATGGTGGTTCCTGTTTCGGTAGAGTAAAAAAACAAATTTGAGCCCGAGAATTTTTAACATTTCACGGCAAAGACACAGTCTTGTGCTCGAACTTTGATCTTCTCCGAAGTTCAAAGACATAGCAAGCACGGCGCATGCCAAGTGTTGTGCACATGCAGCATTACGAGCGAATATTTAAGCCCTCAAAACAAGTGCCCAGCACGATGTCAATGATTTGCGCGTCGCTGTGCTGGCCACCCATTTTTAAAAACTCCAGCACCGGGTCGCAGGCGCGGGCATACAGGGTGTAGAGCACCGCGATGGGGGGCAGGCTGGGGTTGAGTGCGCCCTGCGCTTGCGCCGCCTCGATCCAAGCGCCCAAACGATCGCTAATGTCCATCAAACCGTCCATGTAGTCGCGGTTGGCCATAAGCACGGCGCGCAGGCTAGAATTTTGGCTGGGCAGCGTTGGCATTTGCCCCGCCAACTGCAGCTGCATGGTCCAGCGCGCCACGGCTTTGAGCTGCTCCATAGGCTCAGCCTGCTCGGGCAGTGCCGCTAAAAAGGCCTGGGCTTGGCGCATCACGCCCACCATAGCGGCAGCGGCCAAGCTTTCTTTGCTCGAAAAATGTTTGTACAAGCTGGCTTTGGCGATGCCCACTTGGGCCGCCACCTCGTCCATGGTCATGGCCTCAAAACCTTTTTCTGCCAGCAGGCGGCTGGCGGTGCCCACCAGGGCTTGCTCCCGCGCTTGGTGCATTTGCACCTTAAAGGAAACTTTGGGGGAGGTGCTTATGGGCATAAGAAATTGTAAATGTTCGGTAAAAGTGGGGCTATACGGCCCACTCAGCCTGTGAAGCACCGCAAAATGCCCATTCCATCATCAGTTTTGATGTTTGCATGCATCTTGCTTTAAGCGTATGGTCAGTAGCATAAGTGCAGCACAACAGGAGGTCGCTATGGAACATAAATGGAAAGACAGCATGCTCTGGGCTTTGATCGCCAGTGCAGGCGTTTTGTTTGCGTTTGCCACGCCCACCGGCCAAGCCATTATGGGCCGAATGCCGCAATTGATTGCGGTGGACTTGAACAAAAAGCCCATCAGCATTCCGGCTGGCCTGACCGCTGAGCGCACCTTGGTGCTGGTGAGTTTTCAGCGTGGCCACGGCCACGATGTAGACACCTGGGTAGAGGGCATGGGCCTGCGCGAAGATGGCCCCCACGCTTGGGTGCGCATGCCCATCTTGAACGACCCTGGCAATTTTGATGGCCGCAGCGCCATCGAAAACCGTTTGCAGGCGCGCTACCCGAGTGAGCAAGAGCGCTCTAAGGTGATGCCGGTTTTTACCGACCAACAAGCCTTTTTAAAGTCAGTTGGGTTGACCAACACCGAGCAAATTTCTGCCCTGGTGCTCAACCGCAGCGGCCATGTGCTGGCGCGGGTGGAAGGCGTTTTTGACGATGCCAAGAAAACCTTGATTGCCGAGGCACTGAAGTCGCCCCACTAGCGGCCTTGGCGCTGCCACCGCCGCTACCCTGCTTTGCCCAGGTTAAGTGCGCATCAGCTCCCACATGCGGGCAGCGCTCAATGGCATTTGCAACGCAGCCGTTTTGCCCCCATAGCCACTGCGCGCCAAAGCATCGGCTACGGCATTAACGACGCTAGGGGTTGCGCCAATCGTGCCAAGTTCGCCCACTCCCTTCACACCCAGCGGGTTATTTTTGCAGGGCGTGGATTCGTCCATCTCGTTGTACAACTGGCAGGCCACGGCGTCGGCGCGCGGGGCGCTGTAGTCCATCAAGCTGCCGGTGAGCAGCTGGCCTGTTTCCCGGTCGTAGACCACTTGTTCGCACAGGGCTTGGCCTATGCCTTGCAGCACGCCGCCGTCGAGCTGACCACGCACAATCAGCGGGTTGATGACGCGTCCTACGTCGTTCACACTGCTGTAAGCCTGCACCTGCACCTCGCCCGTCAGCGGGTCAATTTCCACTTCGCTGATGTGGCAGCCGTTGGGCCAGGTCGGGCCCGCCACGGCGCTGGTGCTGTCCATGTGGATGCGCGCGCCGCTTTGCTTGGCGGCCAGCTCAAACAGGCCAATGCTGAGGTCGGTGCCGCGCACGGCAAAGCGACCCGCTAGGTAGTCGATGTCTTGCGCAGAAGCCTCTAGCTCTTTGGCGGCCAGCGCTTTGGCGTGGTCTACCGTGCGCTCAGCACCTGTGCGCAGCGCTGAGCCGCCAGCAAAGATGGAGCGCGAGCCAGCGCTGCCAAAGCCGTTGCCGCGGTCGGTGTCGCCCAGTACTACGCGCACTTGGCTGAACGGTACGCCAAACACATCGACCACTAGCTGCGCCAGCGTGGTCGCAATGCCTTGGCCCATTTGGTTGACGGCGCTAAAGACCTCAATGGTGCCGTCGGCCCACACATCGACGCTCACCGTTTCTTCGAACACGTTGCCGCCAGTCCACTCTAAAAATGTGGCAATGCCCAGGCCGCGCAGTTTGCCTTGGGCTTTGCTGGCGGCGGCGCGCGCCGCAAAACCGCTCCAGTCGGCCAAGGCCAGGCCTTGGTTCATCACATGCTCAAAATTGCCGGTGTCGTAGAGCTGACCCATGGGATTTTTGTAGGGCATTTGCTCGGGGCGAATGAAGTTGCGGCGGCGCAGTGCAATGCGGTCGATGCCGGTTTGCCGTGCGGCCTCGTCCATCAGGCGCTCCATGATGAAAATTGCCTCGGGCCGCCCCGCACCACGGTAGGCGCCAATCGGCGCGGTGTTCGTCATGACCGCTTTGAAGTGAAAGTCAATCGTCTGGATGTCGTAGACGCTGGTTTGCACCCAAGGGCCGATCATCAACCCGATGGTGACCGCCGTGCCGGTGGGGTAGGCGCCCACATTGGCGCTGGAGCGCAGGCGCAGGGCTAAAATTTTGCCGCCTACTGCCAAGGCCATTTCAGCGTCGCTCTGCACGTCGCGGCCTTGGGTGGCGGCTAAAAATTCTTCGCTGCGGTCGGCAATCCACTTCACCGGGCGAGCCAGCGTGTGGGCACACCAGGCCACGGCAATGTCTTCGGGGTAGGTGCTGGTCTTCATGCCAAAGCCACCGCCCACGTCGCCCACCAGCACGCGCATGCGGTCTTTGGCCAAGCCAATGCTGTCGCAAACGGCATCGCGCACGCCGCTGGGCATTTGCGTGCTCATGTGAAGCGTCAGGCGCCCGTCTTGCGCCAGCCAAGCCAGTACCGAGCGTGGCTCGATAGACAGCGCCGCCAGCCGCTGGTTTTGAATATGCAGCTTGACCACATGCGCAGCCTGCGCAAAAGCCTGCTGCGTCGCAGCCGCATTGCCATGGCGCATTTCGGCGCTGATGTTGTCGGGCGCGGCATCGCACAGCGCGTTGGCCCCTGCGGCGGTGGCATCGTCTACCGTAACGGCCGCGGGCAACTCTTCGTATTCCACCACCACAGCCTCAGCAGCATCGCGGGCTTGTTGCATGGTTTCGGCCACGACCGCCACTACGGCCTCGCCGACAAAGCGCACGCGCTCATGCGCCAAAGGCCTGCGCGGCGCGCCTGCACCAGGGCCATCGGCACGCTTGAATGCGGGGTTGCCGGGTATGGGTTTGACACCGGCAGCCGCCAGATCAGCACCGCTCACCACATAGAGCACGCCGGGCATGGCTTTAGCTGCTGCCGTATCGACCGACACGATGCGTGCATGCGGGTAGGGCGAACGCACAAAGCACAGGCGGGTTGCGCCCTCGGGCGCGAGGTCGTCGGTGAAGCGGCCCCGGCCCAGCAGCAAGGCCGCGTCTTCCATGCGCTGCACGGCTTGGCCGCTGCCAAATTTAAGGGCTTGCGGGGAGTTAAGGGCCTGCTGGGAGAGGGGGGCGGTGTTATTGCTCATAGGCTTTGTCTCACTGGCGTGGAATACGGTTAGGGACTCTACAAGGCACTAGTCTCGCTTATTTTGGCGCAGTTTGCTGAGCGGCCACGGCATCCGCCACGCTCCAAAAATGGCAGGCCTCTAGCCCCAGGCCCTGCGGGTCTACGCGTGCCAGCAGTTCGCGCACCGGCTGTTTTACCCGTGCCAGGGCCAGGGTGATCTGGCTGCGAGCCAGTTGCTGGCGCAACTCGAGCAGGCATTCAACGGCGGTGCTGTCGATGTCGGCACTCTCTTCCATGCTCAGCACCACGGCGCGCAGGCCTGGGCGTGCTTGCGCGCGCGCGACCACATCGGCCACCACCCGCTCGGCACTGGCAAAAAACAAAGGCTCTTCTGGACGTAGCACCAGCAAACCGGGCTGGGCCGCAGCTTCGGGGTTTTCATTGAGCACCACAAAGTTGTGGGTCGCGGCCAATTGGCCTAGCTCGTGCACAACAGGCTCGCTGAAGCGGCGCAAGGCGTCCACCAAAGACAGCGCAATCGCTGCCAACATGCCATGCAAAACGCCCAGCAAGAGCACCGCAACAATCGCGCCGACTACCAGCAAGCGGTCACGCCGCATGTGCCACACCGCCAAGATGGGCTTGGGCGACAGTGCATGCCACAGCGCCGCGATCACCGCCACCGCCAATACGGGGCGCGGCAGCAAATGCAGCCAGGGCAGGGCAAAGGCCAATGCCAAGCCCATCACAGCCACCGCAGCCAAGCCCGCCACCCGGCTTTGCGCACCGGCCGCCGCATTGGCCGAGCTGGCCGAAAAACCCGCGCCCACGGCCATGCCTTGCATCAACGCAGCGCCCGCATTGCAGGTGCCCAGCACCATCAGCTCGCGGTTGGCGTCCAGCTTGTCGCCATGGACCAGCGCCAGGTTGCGCACACTGCCCCAAGACTCGGCAAATACCAGCACCACCAAACCCACAGCCAGCTCGCCTACGCGCAGCCATTCGTCCAAGGCGAGCACGGGCCACACCGGCACAAAGCTGGGGCGCTCGACCGCGCCGACTTCTTCGACGCCCAGGCCCTTCAGGTCCAACGCATAAGCAGCCCCGATGGCAAGAACCAACACCACCATCAAAGCCGGTATGCGCGGCCAGCGCTTGAGCAAGGCCACCGTGATCGCTGCGACCAAGGCCACCGCCAGACTCGGCAGATGCAGCTGCTGAACATGGCCCAGCACATAGAGCAGCACATGCAAAGGGTCAGACGCGCTGCCATGCGGCAAGGCCAGGCCGGTGGCGTCGGTCAGTTGTTTGATGACGATGGTGATGGCCAGCGCAAAGGCAAAGCCGCGCAACACCGGCCGCGAGACATAGGCCGAGAGCTGGCCCTGGCGTGCTGCGGCGAGCAAGATCAACACCACGCCTGCCACCAAGACCAGTGCCAATACTGCTGTGGCATACGCGGCCGGATTGGCGGCAAGGCCCGGCATGGCGAGCACGGCTGCTGCAGAAAACGTAGCAGTGGAAGAAGTTGGCGCAACCACCGCAAAGCGGCTACCGCCAAAACAGGCGTAGATAAGCAGGGCCACCAAGGAGGCGGCCAAGGCATGCGCCACCGGCAAATGCGCCAAGCCCGAATAGGCCACGGCCTCGGGCAACAACAAACCGGCCACGCACAGGCCCGCCGCCAAATCGGGTACCAAACTAGGCTTTAGCTCTGCCAATTGCGTGCGAAGGCGCTCTGGTATTGCGTAGAATGCTATTTTATTCATAGCAAAATATCATGCTGCGAAGTAGCCGTCGTCAAAGGCTTGGTTGAAGGCGGCAGCGTCTTTGCGCGTTTGCGTGGCGCAGTCTTGCGCGGCGTCCAGCAATTTGCCACGCCATTTGCTGCGCTGGCCAAAGTCAATCAACTCCTCGACACTGGCGGAGCCCTGGCGTGCTGCGCTGCGCAGTTGTGCCCAGGCGATCAAGCGGCCCATGGTGGCGACCACCTCATGGTGTTCTTGCGCGCTTTGGCCGACGCCACTCAGGCTCACACGGTCTTCCGAGGGCTGCAGCGCGCGCAACACGCAGGGCATGCTGCCCAGCATCACGGGCTGCAAAAACGCCATCGACACTGCCTGCATGCGCCGCTGCAGAGCTACCACGCGGTGGGCATCGCTCTGCCAAGCGGGCTGTGCGACCTTGAGCCGCGCTACCAAGGCCGAAGGCAGAGCTTGCTTGAGGTCGAGCAAATAATTGTTGTCGGGGCTGCCCTTGCCGCGCACCAAGATGGCGTAGCGCACCACCCCTAGGCTGCCAGTACCCGCCACGCGGCGCGCCACGTCGAGCACTTGGTAAAAATCAGGCTGCTCTTGGGTAGCGGCAAAGCCCTGCATAAACTCGGTCACTTGGCTGCGCTGCACTGGCGTAATGGCCAGCAGTTTTTTGCCGTCGATGCTGAGTTTGCGCACTTTGCGTTTGCCTTGGGCCACGACGCTGCTGCGGCTGTCTAAAAACGCTGGGCGGTGGCGCTCGCGCACGCTGTCGAGCAGGCCGCGCACCAGGCCTTGCGCGGTGTCGCGCTCCAGCCAATAGGCCTTGCCTGCGGCCAGCGCATTGGCGTAGGCGTCGAGCAGGCTCACGCACAGGGCATCGGCTTCCTTGCTTGGCAAGCCCAGGTCATCAGCACCGACCAAGGCACTGGTAGCCAGGCGCACCAGTTCCCAGGTTGCAGGCGCGAGGGCCGACTCGTCAAAATCATTCAAGTCAAAGTAGACCAAACGGTTGTCGCCTTTGTAGCTGCCAAAATTTTCCAGGTGCATGTCGCCACACACCCAGGCTAGAGGCACAGATTTGAAAATGCCACCGCGTGGCAATTGCGCGTAAAACACATGGCAAGCGCCGCGCAAAAAAGAAAAGGCGCCGGTGCGCATCTTCTCGTACTTCATCAGCAAGCGTTCGGGCTCGCGGCCCGCGTTAAATGCGCGAATTTGCTCTACTGCGTTCATTGCTGGATTCCTCAATATTCTTTGACCCACTATACCGACGCCACACGTCTGTGTGTAAAGAATCAGCGGCTGGGCTCTGGGCTGCGCGGCCCCAGTGTTGGGGCGGCCTTGGGGCCCATGCGCTCGTGCATCCAACGCAATAGGTCGAGCCACATTTGGCGCATCTCTGCGTCCAAGGGGGTGCGCCCCGCATTGGGCAGCTCGATGGTGACCACCGGCACGCCTTTGTGCACGCCCGCGAAATTACCCAACGAACCGGGGAAGATGCCCACTTGGTCGAGGTACAAACGCCCCAGCTTGCTGGGCGGCACGCTGGGGCCGTCAAAGTCGAGCACGCCATAGGGCGCGTGGATGCTGACAATGAGTTGCGGCTGAAAGCTCTGCATTTGCTCGTGCAAAAAGCGGCTTTCGGGCTCAGACAGCGGCTTGGGCCCAGGCCAGCGGCGCGGGTCTTTATGGGTGCGCTTGTCCCAGTAGACTGCGGCGTCGCGCTCCCAGTTGGGCGTGGGAAAGTTGCGGTTTAAATCCACCCCATGGGCATTGGTGCGGCGCGGCGGCGTGGCCAAGAGGCCGTCGGGATTGAGCGCAGGCACAAAGCGCCAGTGCACGGCTTGCGGCGCTTCAGCGGGGGGCTGCTGGGCCAAACGGATCCAGTGCAAGGCCACCGAGGCTGCCGACAGCTCGTCGCCATGGATAGCGCCCACCACCAAGACCCGCAAAGGCCCAGCAGCAGCGTCGCCCACGGGCGCGGCAGGGGGCAAGACGTCGCGCACCCACAGCACCCGGCCCTGCACCGAACGCGCACCACTGTCTTGCAAGGCGATAGCCTGGCACAAAACCGCGTTGACGTTGGGCAGCTTGGCAGAAAAATCGCCGCAAAGTGGCGCAGAATGTACGTGAGAAGCTATTAAAAATATAGCTACAAAAAGTCTAATGGAGCCCACCTGAAGAGCGCTGCGCAACAAGGGCTGTGCAAATGGCATGTGAAGATTTTGCAAAACAGTATGTTCGCTAGTGGGCACAGAGTTTTTTGCGTCAAAAATAAGCACTTAGTATAAGATTGCAACACTTTAGTATGCAAGAAGCCGACCTTTACTTTACCCACACCATCGTGGGCGCGCCCTTTACGGTTCCTTTGGGCAAACTGCAGCAGCTGCCTGCTTTGCACCGCGACGCCCTCAGCATCAGCGCACGCTCGGGCCGCTTGCAACTAGGCGGAGATTGGCTCAGCTGGTTTTCCGTTTACGCGCGCGGCCAAGCACCTATAGGCGCCCCATGGCGCGTACCTGGAAAATTTCGCCGCTTCTTGATGCGCTACGCCCTGGTTTTAGCCCTCAGCGGCTGGCTGGTAGCGGCGCTGCTGGCCGCGGCCGTAGCGGGCGTTTTGGCTTACCAGGCAACGGATTCTTGGCATTGGTCACAGCCTGCGGCAAACGCTGTGCGCGCCTGGCTACAGCATTTGCATTGAACCATATGCAAGCCCCACCGCGCCTGCAAGACACTTTGACCATCGACCCGGTGGCCATGAACGTGACCAACCGGGTCGCGGCCGAGTCCACACTCCATGGCACGCAGCAATTTCAGGGGGGCCTGCTGGTGCAAGGTAGTTTGGGCGGCAGCACGCGGGTACTGGGCCATTTGATTGTGTGGGCCGGTGGCACCGTCAAAGGTCGCATCATCGTGATGGGTGATCTTTATCTTTTTGGCCAATTGGGTGAGCCCCAAGGTAACGCCCAAGATACGGAGCTGCAATGCATGGGAACGGCCTATGTCGCCAACTCTGCCAGCTCTACGGGCACCTTAATGGCCCAGCGCTTGCGACTCTACGAAGGGGCCAACCTACAAGGGCCCTTTAAAACCCTGCGCAGCAGTGACGCCCTGCCCGTCTTAAACGATGAGGTGGTCTGAACCCATGAGCCGCCACCGCCCACCCCATTTTTGGCCCCCAGGACCCCGTATGAACCCCACGCCCTACGCACCGCCAGCAAACATGTCCACAGACAACAAGAGCGCTGAGCCCAGCCTACCGGTGCTGCAGCCCGGCTTGGCCGTGGCCATGGGGGCCGCGCAGCCACCCAATGCACAGCATCTGCCGGTGCTGCAAAGCGCTGCACCCGCGCAGGGCGAGCACAGCGCGCGCCACTCCACCATTGCCGAGGGTATGGTTTTTCAAGGCAATGCTTTGCTCAGCGGCCCGTGTAGCGTGAGCGGCAAAGTGCTGGGCAATTTAACCCAGGCACCCGGGGCGAACATCGCCGTGGTGATTTCCGAGACTGGACAGATCGAAGGTGATGTGCGGGCCCACAAAATTTCAGTCATGGGCCGCACGTCGGGCACGCTTGACGCCAGCGGTGGTTCCGTCGCACTCAATGACACCGCCAGCGTCTCGGGCCATGTACGCTACAGCCGTTTGCAGGTCAGCGGTGCCGACCTGAATGCCACATTGGAGCGCGTCACGGCTACCGAAGTGCTGAGCCCCAACAGCGGCAAGTAAATACCCGCCGTGATTGCATTCTTTCGCCCCAACACCAAGCCCAACTATGCCCGCGACGCTTACCCCGTTATGGACAGCGAGTCGCTGCGGCTCATGGCCCTGGGCAAAAGCTGGCAGCGCGACCGCAGTGTGGCGGCACGGCGCTTGGCCTGGCGCTGGTTTTTATGGTTTGTGCCGCGCTTTGTGCTGCCTCCCCTGTTGCTGCTGGGTTTGCTCTGGTACGGCTGGCAGACTTGGCAAACGCCAGTGCAACCTAAACCCGACCCTGAACACGCTCCCTTAACCCTTCAATTTGACACTTCTCTGCACAGCAAGGAACCCTGATGAAACACCAACCTGAAGCCGCTACCGCTCGCCTCGTCCCCTCAGACCACCTGGGCAATATCTCTAGCCTGATCGCCGAAGGCGCGGTGTTCGACGGCAACTTTCGCACCCCGCGCGACCTGGGCCTCAAGGTCGACGGCCTGCTCAAGGGAGATATCCATTTTGAGACCGGCGGCACGGTGCATGTGGGTGCAACTGGCGTGATCGACAGCACCGTGATCGAAGCCGACTATGTGTACATCGAAGGCAAAGTGGTGGGCCAGGTCATTGCCCGCAAAGCGCTGGAAATTGCCGGCTCGGCCACCTTGCTGGGCGACGTAAGCTATGACGCGATGATCGACATCCACCCCCGCGCGCGCGTGCGCGGCAAGCTCGAATACCGTGGCGACCTAGACGCTGCACCTGGCCACTGAAAAGCCTGCAGCCCAGGCCCACCCATTGGCGAGCAGGCGCTTTAGTCCCGCACGCCAAAAATCGCCGTGCCAACCCGCACCATGGTGCTGCCAGCATGCACCGCAGGCTCGAGGTCGGCGCTCATGCCCATCGACAGCGTGTCCCATTGCGGCCACCCAGGTTCGGCCTGCTTCACAGAGGTAAAAAGGCTTGCAGCGCGCATAAACAGTGCGTGAGCAGCTACAAAATTAGGAGTAGCATCGGGCATGCACATGAGCCCACGCAGCTGCAAACGCGGCAAGGCAGACACAGCGCGGGCCAGCGCTAAGGCTTCGCCAGGCGCCACGCCTGCCTTGGTTTGCGCAGCATCCACATTGACCTGAATGCACACCTGCAAGGGCGCCAAATGCGCAGGCCGCTGCTCACTCAAACGCTGGGCCAATTTGAGCCGGTCTAGCGTGTGCACCCAGTCAAAATGCTCGGCCACCAAGCGGGTTTTATTGCTCTGCAGCGGGCCGATCATGTGCCACTCCAGGGCCGCGCTACCCAGCGCGTTGCCGCACCCTCGCAAGGCGATGATTTTCTCCACCGCTTCTTGCACATAGTTTTCGCCAAAGGCGCTTTGCCCGCAGCGCGCGGCTGCTAGCACAGCATCAAGGCCATAGGTCTTGCTCACGGCCAGCAGGCGCACGCTATGGGCAGGCCGTGCGGCAGCCAGCGTGGCGGCTTCGATACGCTGCAGCACGGTTTGCAACTGGTTTGGCAAATCGCCTTCAATCTTGCTCATAATGTGGATGGTAAACAGTCAGGAACCCTTCGCCCATGGATATCACCCAACTGCTGGCTTTCAGCGTTAAAAATAAAGCATCCGATCTGCACCTGTCCTCTGGCCTGCCGCCCATGATTCGCGTCAATGGTGACGTGCGCCGCCTCAACGTAGAGGCGCTGGACCACAAGCAGGTGCACGGCATGGTGTATGACATCATGAACGACAACCAGCGCAAGCAATACGAAGAATTTTTAGAAGTTGATTTTTCTTTTGAGATCGACGGCCTGGCGCGTTTTCGGGTCAACGCTTTTAACCAAAACCGCGGCTCGGCAGCGGTGTTCCGTACCATCCCCAGCAAAATTCTCACCCTAGAGCAGCTCAACGCACCGAAAATTTTTGGCGATTTGGCGCTTAAACCGCGCGGCTTGGTCTTGGTGACGGGCCCGACCGGCTCGGGCAAATCGACCACGCTAGCGGCCATGGTCAACTTTCTCAACGAGACCGAATACGGCCACATTCTCACCGTAGAAGACCCGATTGAGTTTGTGCACGAGTCCAAAAAATGTTTGATCAACCAGCGCGAGGTCGGACCCATGACGCTGAGCTTTGCGGCAGCGCTCAAGAGCGCCTTGCGCGAAGACCCCGACGCGATTTTGGTCGGCGAGATGCGCGACCTCGAAACCATTCGCTTGGCCATGACGGCCGCTGAAACCGGGCACTTGGTTTTTGGCACCCTGCACACCTCCAGCGCTGCCAAAACCATCGACCGCATTATTGACGTATTCCCGGCCGAAGAAAAAGAAATGGTCCGCTCCATGTTGTCGGAGTCGCTGCAAGCAGTCATCTCGCAAACCCTGTGCAAAACCAAAGACGGCACCAGCCGCGTGGCCGCGCACGAGATCATGCTGGGCACCAGCGCCATTCGCAATTTGATCCGCGAGGCCAAGGTGGCGCAAATGTATTCTGCGATCCAAACCGGCAACAGCTTTGGCATGCAAACGCTGGACCAAAACCTGAGCGACTTGGTCAAACGCAATGTGATCTCGGCCGCTGAAGCGCGTAGCAAAGCCAAAATCCCCGAAAACTTCCCCGGCGTATAAAAGCAAAATAAGGAGGTGCTCTCATGGAGCGCGATCAAGCCAGTAAATTTATCAACGACTTGTTGAAGCTGATGCTCAGCCGCAACGGCAGCGACCTGTTCATCACCGCCGACTTTCCGCCTGCCATGAAGGTTGACGGGCGCATGACCAAAGTCTCACCCCAGCCCCTTACCGGCGTGCACACCCTGGCCTTGGCCCGCTCGGTGATGAATGACAAACAGGCTGCAGAATTTGAGCGCACCAAGGAGTGCAATTTTGCCGTGGCGCCGCCCGGCATTGGGCGATTTCGGGTGAACGCTTTCATCCAACAAGGCAAGGTCGGCATGGTGATGCGGGTGATTCCGCAGATCATGCCGACCATTGACGGCCTGGGCATGCCCCAGGTGCTCAAAGAAGCGGTGATGTCCAAGCGCGGGCTGATCATTTTGGTGGGCGCTACGGGCTCGGGCAAGTCCACCACGCTGGCGGCTCTGGTGGACTGGCGCAACGAGCAGTCTTACGGCCACATCATCACCGTAGAAGATCCTGTCGAGTTTGTACACATGCACAAGAACTGCGTCATTACCCAGCGCGAGGTCGGGCTGGACACTGACAGCTGGGAGGTTGCGTTGAAAAACACCCTGCGCCAAGCGCCCGACGTGATTTTGATGGGCGAGATCCGCGACCGAGAAACCATGGAACACGCCATTGCATTTTCCGAAACCGGCCACCTGTGCATGGCGACCTTGCATGCCAACAGCGCCAACCAGGCGATGGACCGCGTCATCAACTTCTTCCCCGAAGAGCGGCGCCAACAATTGCTGATGGACTTGTCGCTCAACCTCAAGGCCATGATTGCCCAGCGCCTGATTCCGATGCAAGACGGCAAGGGCCGTGCCGCTGCCGTGGAAGTGATGCTCAACTCGCCCTTG
>CANFOR010000057.1 GCA_947448675.1 Betaproteobacteria bacterium | reverse complement strand
CCAAGAGACGCTGGACGCACTCAAGCTGCTCAGCCTGGTGCTAGAGGCCGCCGGCAGCCGCGTGACGCGCTACGAACACAATTTTCAGCGCGCTGTGGGCGTGCCCGAGCAAAGCGCCGTGCTGCTGGGCCTGCTGATGCTGCGCGGCCCGCAGACCGTTGCCGAGCTGCGCACCAACAGCGAACGCTGGTACAAGTTTGCCGATAACTCGTCGGTCGAGGCGTTTTTGGTCGAGCTGCAAGAGCGCGCCGAGGACAAAGGTGGCCCCTTGGTGCAGCTGCTGCCGCGCGCGCCCGGTGCCCGCGAGCAGCGCTGGGCGCACCTGCTGAGTGGCCCTATTTTGCAAGCCAATACGCCACAAATCCACGCTGAATATGCGCAGCCAGCTAGCGATTTTGTAGCAGACAGCATGACCCCGCGCGAGCGCGTGGAGTGGATGGCGCGCATCGCCAAGCTCGAAGCGCAAGTGGACAGCTTGCAACAGAGCATGAACAAACTCTGCCAAGAATTGGGCTTGCCACAGCCTGAACAGGCATAATAATTTGGAACGGCACAATGCCAATGCGTCCTCTCCACGGCTTATCTGCGCACTCAAAACTTAACGAGGCAAAAAATATGGATCTTGCTTTTACCCCCGAGGAACAACAGTTCCGCGAAGACGTACGTGCTTGGGTGCACGACCACTTGCCGCAAGACATTGCGCACAAGGTGCATAACGCCCTGCATTTAAGCCGTGAAGACATGCAAGCTTGGGCCAAAATTTTGGGGGCCAAGGGCTGGCTCGGTTATGGCTGGCCAGCGCAGTTTGGCGGGCCGGGCTGGAACGCCGTGCAAAAGCATTTGTTTGAAGAAGAATGCGCCTTGGCCGGTGCCCCGCGCATCATCCCTTTTGGCCCGGTGATGGTGGCACCCGTCATCATGGCTTTTGGCAATGCCGAGCAGCAAAAACGCCACCTTCCCGGCATTGCCAGCGGCGAGGTCTGGTGGAGCCAGGGCTACAGTGAGCCGGGCTCGGGCTCTGACCTGGCCTCGCTCAAGTGCAAAGCCGAGCGCGTGGGCGACAAGTACATCGTTAACGGGCAAAAAACCTGGACCACCTTGGGTCAGTTTGGCGAGTGGATTTTCTGCCTGGTACGCACCAGCAACGAGGGAAAACCGCAAACCGGCATCAGCTTTTTGCTGATCGACATGAAAAGCAAAGGCGTCAGCGTGCGCCCCATCATCATGCTCGACGGCGGACACGAGGTGAACGAGGTTTGGTTTGACAATGTCGAAGTCCCCGCCGAAAACCTGATTGGCGAAGAAAACAAGGGCTGGACTTACGCCAAGCACTTGCTGAGCCACGAGCGCACCAATATCGCCGACGTGAACCGCTCCAAACGCGAGCTCGAGCGCCTGAAAAACATCGCCAAAAAAGAAGGCGTGTACGACGACATGCGTTTGCGCGACGAGATCGCCAAACTCGAAGTCGATGTGATCGCACTCGAGATGATGGTGCTGCGCGTGCTGTCGGCCGAGAAGTCGGGCAAGCAGTCGCTCGACGTGGCGGGCCTGTTAAAAATTCGCGGCAGCGAGATCCAGCAGCGCTACAGCGAGCTGATGATGCTGGCCGCAGGCCCCTATGCCCTGCCACGCATCCAAGAGGCGATGGAGGCCGGTTGGCAAGGCGACCAATACCCTGGCAGTGCAGTGCACGCCGCGCCACTGGCAGGCACCTACTTCAACCTGCGCAAAACCACCATCTACGGCGGCAGCAACGAGGTGCAACGCAACATCGTGGCACAAACGGTACTCGGGTAGGAACACGGACATCAGGACGCAAAGGACGCAAGAACCCGCAAAGAGCGCAAAAGAACAGCCGAAAAAATAAATGGATTTTGGTTTCCCTTCTGCGTCCTTCGCGTCAGTTTCACGCCCTTGGCGCCTCGTCTGCCCGAATTTTCTCCACACACCTACTCATTTAACGAGGCAAAAAATGGACTTCGATTTCACTGACGATCAAGAGCAACTGCGTGACGCGGTGCGTAAATGGGTGGACCGCGCCTACACCTTTGAGCGCCGCCACGGCATTGAGAAGGCGGGCGGCTTTTCGCAGCAAGCGTGGGGCGAGATGGCCGAACTGGGCTTGTGCGGCCTGTATGTGCCCGAAAGCGATGGCGGCATGGGCATGGGTCCGGTCGAGGGCATGGTAGTGATGGAAGAGCTGGGCCGTGGCATCGTGGCCGAGCCGCTGGCGCAGAGCTTGATCGCAGGCGCGGTGTTGGCAGGCTATGCCGATGCCCAACGCAAGGCCGAGTGGCTGCCGCGCATTGCCAGTGGCGAGGCCCTGGTGGTGCTGGCCTACCAAGAGCGCAAAGCCCGCTACCAACTCGACGTTTGCGAAGCAAAAGCAGCTGCAACGGGCTCTGGCTATGCGTTGACTGCTACTAAAAACATAGTTCCCGCAGGCGACAAAGCCGCTGCCTGGCTGGTGCCAGCAGTGCTCAACGGCAAGCTGGCGCTGTTTTTGGTCGAGGCGGGTGCAGCCGGTTCCAGCGTGCGCGCCTACAGCACGCAAGACGGTGGCCGCGCCGCCGATGTGCACTTGGTGAGCAGCCCGGCGCAACTCGTCACGCTCGAGGGCTTGGCCGCGCTGGAACACGCGGTGGACATCGGCATTGCCGCCAGCTGTGCCGAGGCGGTGGGCGTGATCGACAAAACCATGGCCATTACTGCCGACTACATGAACACGCGCAAGCAGTTTGGCGCGGTCATCAGCAGCTTTCAGGCCCTGCGCCACCGCATGGCCGATATGAAGATGCAGCAAGAGCTGGCACGCTCGATGAGCTACTACGCCAGCCTCAAGCTCAACGCCCCCGCGCCCGAGCGCCGCGCCGCCATGGCCCGCGCCAAGTACCAAGTCGGTCAGGCCATGCGCATGGTCGGCCAGCAGTCGGTGCAATTGCACGGCGGCATTGGCGTAACCGACGAATACATTGGCAGCCACTACTTTCGCAAACTCACCCAGCTTGAAATGGGCTTTGGCGACTCCATGCACCACTTGGGCGAGGTCAGCAAACGCATGCAAGACACGGCCGGGGTATTTGCATAAATGAAACGCCGCACATTCGCTCTGTTCGCCGCAGCTTGCAGCGCTGCCTTGCTGTCGGCCTGCTCGGCCCTTACTCCCAGCGCAACTCCTGCCAGCTTGCCGCCGATTGTGTTTGTGCACGGCAATGGCGACAGCGCTGCGCTGTGGCAAACCACGCTGTGGCGCTTTGAGTCCAATGGCTGGCCGCGCGAGCGCCTGTACGCCA
Source organism: Betaproteobacteria bacterium (assembly GCA_947448675.1). Taxonomy (GTDB): domain Bacteria; phylum Pseudomonadota; class Gammaproteobacteria; order Burkholderiales; family Burkholderiaceae_C; genus CANFOR01. The sequence goes on along the minus strand of CANFOR010000057.1, from coordinate 10,008 downwards.
TCAATGTGCCCTACCCGCAATCGCGCGACGATGACAGCAAGGCCCAGCCGGGTCGCACGTCTGCCGCCGAGAACATGGCTTTTCTAAAGAGCGAAGTCGACAAGGTTTTGCAGGCCACGGGCGCGGGCAAGGTGGTGCTCTTTGGTAATTCACGCGGCGGCAATGCGATTCGCAGCTACATCTACGATGGGGGCGGCGCAAGCAAGGTCAGCCATGCAATTTTGGGCGGAACGCCCAACCACGGCGTTTGGGCGATTAAAGGCTTCCGCGAAGGCAATGAATTTGCCGGTACGGGCCCGTATTTGAGCGCACTCAATGCGCCTAAAAATGCAGCTGGCGACGAGGTATCGGGCCCTGTGCAATGGCTGACCATCCGCTCCGACAATAACGACAAATTCGCCCAGCCCGATGGCGTGTGGATCGGTGCCAAAGGCACAGCTACCAATATCACTTATGCCGGGCCCGAACTCAAAGGCGCGTTGAATGTGGTCATCCCCAGCATCGACCACCGTGAAACGGCTTATTCACCCGCCGCCTTTGCAGCGTCCTACCGCTTTATCACCGGCAAGCCGCCCAGCAACAGCACCATTGCACACGAAACGAGCATTGTGCTCAACGGCTTGGTCACCGGCCAGGGGGCCAATTCGAACGACCCGAACAGTGGCACTGCCTTCAACAATATGCCCATAACGGGCTCCAGTATTGCGGTGTACGCTATAGATTCTGTAGCTGGCACGCGCTTGGGCAGTGCAGTGCACAGCCGTAGCATTGGCGCAGACGGGGTCTGGGGACCCGTCCAAGCCAAGGCCGGGCAAGCCTATGAATTTGAGGTTACTGCTCCCGGTTACGCCACCACCCATATCTACCGCAACGCCTTCCCGCGCTCTAGCAGCATCGTGCACCTGCGGGCCGAACGTTTGGCAGAAGCAAACAAAAAAGCCGCTGCAGTGGTGAGCTTTACCCGTCCGCGCGGTTACTTTGACCTTGCGCGTGACACCATGCGCTTTGACGGCATCAGCCCGCCACCCGGTCTGCCTGCAACGGGAGCGGGTTTGGCGGTATCCAAAATCGCCTACCCCAGCATGCCCGAGCGTGCCATAGCAGCCAGCTTTAATGGCGAGCAACTCACAGGCCGGGCGTGGCCAGCGTCTGAAGGCCATGTGAGCATTTTGGAATTGCAGCAATAAAAGTACAGGCCTGGCTTCAAAGCCAAACCAAAGTACTATTTTTTCTGTAAACTCTACGGATAACCTATCTGTAGAGTTCCTCTCGTGTCAAAAAACAAACTTATCCGATCATTTCTGCGTGCCTGCTTTGCCGCATCGATATGGAGCCTACTGGCACTGCCAGCGGCCTCATTCGCACAATCTGCATGCACCGGCATGTGGGCGATTTTGAACAATGGAGCGCCTGCAACCAGCTTGGCTTATTACAACAACAGCGCAGGCACGGCTTCCAAATGGACCGCCGTGCCCATTGCGCTGAACAGCGGAACCACAACACCCAATGCCTTGGCTGCAGACAATGCAGGTAATTTGTACTACTTTGACCGCACCGGTCTAGGCGTTTATTCGATCAATTTGAACACTGGCGTTCAAAGTGGCCCATTTAGCATCGCGCCTGCACTGGGCGGGACTTTCGGTAATGCGGCCATCTTGGGTGCAGCCGTCGATGCCGCTGGGAATTTGGTTTTTCTCAGCAATACCTCTACCCTCACCCCCGCTGACCAACCGTATGCCCTCGCGGTGATCAATAAAACAGCCAACACAACTGCCGTTGTGTGGAAAACCATTACCAATCCGAATGGCACGAATTTTTTACCAGGAGCCGGCAGCGGCGACATTTACTTAGACGCCGCTGGCCAGATGTGGCTAGCAATCAACACCAACCCGCCAGCCGCATATCGGCTCACCCTCACGATTACGGGAGGTGTAGTGAGTTCTGCCGTCGTAGGGGCTTCCGTTAGCTACAACATCACTCCAGCTATTGGAACCTCTAGCGTTGGCGTGAACCCGCTAACTGGTCTGACCTACTTAGGCTCAGCGACCGCTGGACAAACCACCTACCAAATTACCCCGACAACAGCCAACTCGCAGGTACTGGTGGATGCCACCAATTCAGCCAACTACCTCCTCAACGACATCGGCAGCTGCCCCACAGCACCGGCCTCTCCCTCCGTTACCAAGAGTTTCAGTCCCAGCTTTCAAGCGTTTACGGGAACCACAACGACCCTGGTGGTAAACCTAGCCAACACCAACACTGCGCCGGTCTGGCTTACCGCGCCGCTCAACGACCCTCTGCCAGCTGGCATGACCATAGCCAACCCTGCCAACCTCAATGCAGGCACATGCAGTGCAAGTGTTTTGTCGACCAATACATTTACAGCCACCCCCGGAGCCAACACTTGGTCTTTTGCTGCTGGTGGCCGGATTCCGGCCGGAGGTTGTACGGTCACCATGTCAATCACAGCGCCTGCAAGCGCCACGCCCTACGTCAACACCATTCCGGCAGGCTCGCTCACCACCACCGCGGGTAATAACTTAACCACAGCCACCGCTACATTCGTTGTTGGCACCGATTTTTCTGTGAGCAAAACGCAAGGCCCTGGTACCGCAGGCCCCTACAGCAGCGGCGCGCTCAGCACACCGGGTGGCCAAACCATGCAGTATGTGCTGACCATTAGCAACTCCAGTGTCGGCGGCACGGGCTCGGCGACCTTTAGCGACAGCATGCCCACGCAATTGACGCCGGTACTGAGCATCACTTCCGCCATGACCGGGGGTGGCAGTTGCAGCACGGCTAACACAGTGATCGGTGGGGCGACCGTTATCACCGGCACCTTGACCAATGCGCCTGCTTCCGCGTTTTGCACCGTGACGGTAACTACCAAGGTGAGTGCAGCCCTGTCTACCGCTACCTCGGTTACCAACACGCTCACGGTTGCCGCCATGGCGTCCACCAGCGACACCAATGCAGCCAATAACACGGCCACTGTCGCCACCACTATTGGCTCATCAGCGCAATTGGCAGTTGCCAAGTCCAACGGGGTCACCAGCTCGGTAGCTGGCTCGACCACCAGCTACACCATTACCGTAGCCAACTTTGGGCCGGCCAGCGCAGCGGGAACCGTGCTCACCGACCCTGCCGTCGCAGGGCTCAATTGCACCACCGTAACATGCACATCCACTGCGGCCAATATGTGCCCTGCTACACCTACTGTGGCAGCACTGCGCAGCACGGGCTTGCAGGTAACGCCGAGCTTTCCCGCCAACTCAACGGCGAGTTTTGTAGTGACTTGCGGCGTGACGGCTACAGGGCGGTAAACGCGCTGCGCTAGCAGCGTAAGAACGCGCTAACGCCAAGCGCGCCTCAGCCTCAGTAACCGAGGAGGCCTTGTCTTTAGCCGAGAACGTCGAGCCTCAAGCCGCCAAGCGCGAATGGCGCGGCAAATGCGCCATCAAAAACTCCATTTGGTCAGCCAAGATGCGGCGATTGCGCAAAATGAAATCTTCCCAGAGCGTAGGCACATAAGGCGTGTACAGCAAGGGCATGCGCGCTTGCTCCGGCGTGCGGCTGCTTTTGCGGTGATTGCAAGCACGGCAGGCGGTGACCACATTCATCCACACATCTTGGCCGTTTTGCGCATAGGGAATGATGTGTTCGCGCGTCAGCACTTCTTCATGGTGTTGCTCGCCGCAGTAGGCGCAGATATTGCGGTCACGCGCAAAAAGTTTGCTATTGGTCAGACCCGGCTTCAAGTCGAAGGGATTGATGCCGGGCACGCCCCGGGTGCCAATAATGCTGTTGATGTGGATGATGGACTGCCGACCCGTCACCGCATTGTGGCCACCGTGAAACACGGCCACCTCTGCGCCCGACTCCCAGCGCACTTCGGCGGAGGCATAGTGAATCACCGCTTGTTCCAGCGAAATCCACGACTGTGGCAGCCCTTGGGCTGATAGCTTCAAGACCTTCAAACTGAACCTCCTCACAGTGAAAAACCACCAGAGACACGACCAGAAAAACAATCCAACGAGCTTGCAGGCAAAATATACCCTGTTTTCATGACAAATCGGCTAGAAGACCCTATAAATCGGGCGTAAGCTGCTATCAAATTCATAACACCACCATGCAGGTCATTCGGGGCTTTCGCCAACACCTTTCCGCAGCAACGCAGGGCTGTGCGCTGACCATTGGCAATTTTGACGGCGTGCACCGCGGCCATCAGGCCATGATCGCCCTGCTGCGCAACGAAGCCCAACACCGCGGCTTGAAAAGCTGCGTGATGATCTTTGAACCGCACCCGCGCGACTACTTTGCCACCAGCTTGCGTAAACCCGAGCTAGCTCCCGCACGCATTGCCACCCTGCGCGACAAACTCACCGAACTGGCACGCTGCGGCGTCGAGCAATGCGTGGTCATGCCCTTTGATGCGCGCTTGGCGGCTATGCCGCCCGAAGCCTTTGTGAGCGAGGTGCTGTTGGCAGGCCTGCATGCCCGCTATGTTTTGGTGGGTGACGATTTCCGCTTCGGCGCCAAACGCGCTGGCGACTACGCCCTGCTCGACCGCCTGGGCAACGAGAGCGGTTTTGACGTCGCGCGCATGAACAGCTACGAGGTGCACGGCCTGCGCGTATCCAGCTCCGCTGTGCGTGCCGCGCTCAGCGCTGGCCGCATGCAAGACGCCGCCGCCCTGCTCGGTCGCCCCTATAGCATCAGCGGCCATGTGGTGCACGGGCGCAAGCTGGGGCGCAGTTTGGCCGAGAGCGCACAGGGCTTGGGCGACGGTTTTCGCACGCTCAACCTGCGCTTTAGCCATTGGCACAGCGCGGCCAGCGGCATCTTTGCAGTGCGCGTGCATGGCCTGTCGAAGACCCCGCTGCAAGGCGTGGCCAACCTAGGGGTACGGCCCTCGCTCGATGCAACCGACGTCAACGGTGGCCGGGTGTTGCTAGAGACCTATTGCCTCGACTGGCCGCAAGCTCTGGGAACCGAGGGCGGCTACGCTAAAATCATCCGCGTGGAACTGCTACACAAACTGCACGACGAACGCCGCTACGATGGCCTAGACGCCCTCACGCATGGCATACGCCAAGACTGCGTTGAGGCACGCGCTTGGTTTGCAGCCTCGCCCCCCGCCCGAATTTGACGGGGCTGCGGGGTGCCAGCCCCGTGAGCCCCGCATAATCTGCCCTGACACAGCGCTTGCCCAGCGCTTGCCCCGCCCCTGCCCACATTGGCCTTACTGCCCCGGTGCAGCGGCCCCCTAAACACCTGCTGCCATTTGCCACCACCGCCATGACCGAAAAAGTTGACTACCGCGCCACCCTGAACCTGCCCGACACCCCCTTCCCCATGCGGGGAGATCTGCCCAAGCGCGAGCCGGGCTGGGTCAAAGAATGGGACGACAAAGGCGTGTACAAAAAACTGCGCGACGCACGCCTGGGCAAGCCCAAATTCATCTTGCACGACGGCCCGCCCTACGCCAATGGTCAACTGCATGTAGGCCATGCAGCCAACAAAATTTTGAAAGACATGATCGTCAAAGCGCGCCAACTAAGCGGCATGGACGCGCAATACATCCCTGGCTGGGACTGCCATGGTTTGCCGATTGAAAACGCCATAGAAAAGCTCTACGGCCGCAAGCTCAGCCGAGACGAAGTGCAGGCCAAAAGCCGCGCCTTTGCCACCGAGCAAATCGCCCAGCAAATGGCCGACTTCAAACGTTTGGGCGTGCTCGGCCAGTGGGACAAGCCTTACCGAACCATGGACTTCGCCACCGAAGCCAACGAGTTGCGCGCCTTAAAGCGCGTCGTCGAGCGCGGCTTTGTCTACCGGGGCCTGAAACCCACTTACTGGTGCTTTGACTGCGGCTCATCTTTGGCTGAGTTTGAGATTGAATACGCCGATAAAAAGTCGCAGACATTGGACGTAGGCTTTTTGTGCGCCGAGCCTGAGAAGCTGGCAGCTGCCTTTGGCTTGCCAAACTTAGACAAAGATGCCTTCGCCGTGATCTGGACCACCACCGCCTGGACCATCCCCGCCAACCAAGCGCTCAACCTCAACCCCGAGCTGAGCTACGCGCTGGTCGATACGCCGCGCGGCCTGCTGGTACTGGCCGAGGTCTTGGTAAACAAATGCTTAGAACGCTACGGCCTCGCGGGTGCGGTGCTGGCCACCTGTGTGGGTGAAAAATTGGGCTTGATTAACTTCACGCATCCATTGGCCCACGTACACCCCGGCTATGAACGCAAGAGCCCAGTCTTCTTGGCAGACTACGCAACGGCCGAGGACGGCACCGGCGTAGTGCATTCCTCACCCGCTTACGGCGTAGAAGACTTCAACTCCTGCATCAAAAACGGCATCACCTACGACAAAGTGCTCAACCCTGTGCAAGGCAATGGCGTCTATGCACCCGACCTGCCTTTGTTTGGCGGGCAGTTCATCTGGAAGGCCGCGCCTGTGGTCATCGACGCACTGCGCGATGCGGGCCGTTTGTTTGCCACCCAGACCATCGAACACAGCTACCCGCATTGCTGGCGCCACAAAACGCCGGTGATCTACCGCGCCTCGGCGCAGTGGTTCATCCGCATGGACGATGGCGCGGGAGTCTTCACCACCGACAAAGCCCCGCAAAGCCTGCGCGCCACCGCGTTGGCCGCGATAGAGGCCACCCAGTTCTACCCCGAGAACGGTCGTGCCCGCCTGCAGGGCATGATCGCCGGCCGGCCCGACTGGTGCATCAGCCGCCAGCGCAATTGGGGTGTTGGCATCCCCTTCTTCACCCACAAGGCCACCGGCGAACTGCACCCACGCACGCTGGAGCTGATCGACCAAGCCGCAGCCATTGTGGAACAAGGCGGCGTCGAAGCCTGGAGCAAGCTCAGCGCCACCGATGTGCTCGGCACAGAGGGCCCTGAAAGCGGCATGTTTTACGACAAAAGCACCGACATCTTGGAGGTGTGGTTCGACTCCGGCACCACCCACACCACCGTGCTCAAAGGCAGCCATGGCGACAAAGACGCGCAGGGCCACTACCTGCACGCGCACAACACCGGCCCCGAGGCCGACCTGTATTTGGAAGGCCATGACCAGCACCGCGGCTGGTTCCACAGCTCTCTGCTCACCAGCGCTGCCATGTACGGCCGCGCGCCCTACCGTGGCCTGCTGACCCACGGCTTTACCGTCGACGGCTCAGGCCGCAAGATGAGCAAAAGCCTGGGCAATGTGGTCGCGCCCCAGGTGGTGAGCGACAAAATGGGCGCCGAAATTTTGCGCCTGTGGTGCGCCAGTACCGACTATTCGGGCGACTTGGCCATTGACGACAAAATCTTGGCCCGCGTGGTAGACACCTACCGTCGCATTCGCAACACGCTCAAATTTTTGCTGGCCAACATCAGCGACTTCGACGCCGCCAAAGATGCCGTGCCCATGGCCGACATGCTGGAGATTGACCGCTACGCCATGGGCCGCGCGGCACAGTTGCAAGCCGAGATTTTGGCGCACTACGAGGTCTACGAATTCCACCCCGTGGTCGGCAAACTGCAGCTCTATTGCAGCGAAGACCTGGGCGGCTTTTACCTCGACGTGCTCAAAGACCGGCTCTACACCAGCGCCGCAAACAGCCACGCTCGGCGCAGCGCGCAAACCGCCCTGCACCACATTACCCAGGCCATGCTGCGCTGGATGGCGCCCTTCTTGAGCTTCACCGCGGAAGAGGCATGGCAGCTGGTGGGCGATAGCGAGTCGATTTACCTGGAAACCTATGCCCAATTGCCCGCCGCCGACGAAGCACTGCTGGCCAAATGGAGCCGCATCCGCAGCCTGCGCGACGCCGTCAACAAAGACATCGAGGCCCTGCGCGCCGAGGGCAAAGTGGGCTCCTCTTTGCAAGCCGAAGTGCGGCTCACTGTGGGAGCTGAAGACCACGCTGTGCTGGCCAGTTTGGGTGAAGATTTGAAGTTCGTTTTCATCACATCAGCTATAAATTTGATAGCTGGAGACGCATATTTTACGGGCGTTTCAGCCTCATTACATGCCAAATGCGAGCGGTGCTGGCACTACCGCATCGACGTTGGGCACGACGCGACCCATCCGGGCCTGTGCAATCGCTGCACCAGCAACTTGTTTGGCAGCGGCGAAGCCCGCCTCGCCGCTTAAAGGCAAGCACCATGGCAAAACACAACTCCTCCGGCATGCTGCCCTGGCTGGGCCTGGCCCTCATCATCTTCTTGGCCGACCAGTTCACTAAAGTGCTTATCTTGGGCTACTACCAGCTTGGTGACGCCACCCGGGTAACCAGCTTTTTCAACGTCGTGCGTTGGCACAACACCGGCGCTGCCTTCTCGTTTTTGGCGGCGGCATCGGGCTGGCAGCGCTGGTTCTTCACTGGCATTGGCTTGCTGGCGGCGGGCTTCATCGTCTGGATGCTGCGCTCGCACGCAGGGCAAAAACTGTTTTCCTTCGCCATGAGCTGCATCCTGGGCGGCGCGATTGGCAATGTGCTCGACCGCTTGCTGCACGGCTATGTGGTGGACTTTTTAGACTTCCACTGGGCTTGGCTGGCACCGGTGTTCGGTGGCGGGCACTTTCCGGCCTTTAACGTGGCCGACAGCGCCATTAGCGTGGGTGCGGCCTGCTTGGTATTGGACGAAATTTTGCGCGTGCGCAGGGCCCGTTAAGGCACCAGCAAAGTAGCCAAGTACTCGGCCAAGAGCGGCAAGTCGGCGGTTTGCAGCGCCTGGGCCGCTGAGGTCATGGTGCCATCAAACTCGGGGCGGGTTCCGGCTTTGAACTTTTGCAACTGGTCGAGCAAATAGGCTTGCTGCTGCCCGGCCAAACGCGGAATGTGCTGCTGCCCCACCAAGCTGGGGGTATGGCAGGCCACGCAGTTGTTGGCTTGCGTAATAGCTGCCGCTTTTTCAACCGTGCCCGCCGCCGCCTGGGTGGTAGGCGCAGCGAGTTTTTGCGCCGCAAAATACTGGGCGAGGTCTTTCAAGTCGGCATTGCTCAGCTTCTCGGCAAAGGGGCTCATTTGCTCGTTGACGCGTTTGCCCTCACGGAACATGTAGAGCGCGGTGACGATGAACTGCTGCGGCTGCCCGGCCAGCGAAGGGATATTGGGCAGCAGCGAGTTGCCGTCCACGCCGTGGCAGGCACCGCAGACCGCCGCCTTGGCGCGGCCCTCTTCCACCCCCGCAAAAACCGGGGCACAGGCCAAAGTCAGAACAAAAACGGCAGCCGATAAAGCTGCCGTTTTGCCCTTGCTTTGCACGCTAGAAAAACGCACTTGCAGGGATGGGGTCATGGTGTTTACTTCGAGTAGCTGACGCGATAGATGATGCCATTGAAATCGTCCGAGAACAGAATCGAGCCGTCTTTCATTTGCAAAATATCAACCGGGCGGCCCCACATCGGTGGGTCGGCCTTTTCATTCTCTAAAAAGCCGTCGATGAAGGCGTGCTTGGTGGCTTTGCCGTCGGCGTCGAGCGAGACGCGAATCAGGTTATAGCCCTGCTTGGGGTCGCGGTTCCAAGAGCCGTGCTGGGCAATCAACATGCTGTTTTTGTACTCTGCTGGGAACATGTTGCCGGTGTAGAACTTCAGCCCCAAAGGCGCAATGTGCGCACCCAGCTTGAGCACGGGTGGCGTGAACTCATCGCACGAGCGGCTTTGACCGTAGATCGGGTCTGGCGTGTCGCCTTGGTGGCAGAACGGAAAGCCAAAATGCTGGCCCTTGGTTTTGGCCACGTTCAGCTCGTCATTGGGCAGGTCGGTGCCCATCCAGTCGCGGCCATGCTCGGTAAACCACAGCTGCTTGGTGACGGGGTGAAAGTCCATGCCGACGCTGTTGCGCACGCCCTGGGCGTAGCTTTCCATCTTGCCAGTAGCCGGGTCTACGCGCACGATGGACGCCTCGTTATAGGTCGGCATGGTGATATTTTGTGGCGAGCCGATGTTGAAGTACAGCTTTCCGTCGGGGCCCATGGCCATGTACTTCCAAAAGTG
>CANFOR010000056.1 GCA_947448675.1 Betaproteobacteria bacterium | reverse complement strand
GCCAGCACCTGGTTTTGCTCGGCCACCAGCATGGGCATGCCCTGGGCTTGCAGGGCCAGCAGGGCCAGGGCGATGGCCTCGACCAGCACCGGCGCAATGCCTTCGCAGGGCTCGTCGAGCAGCAGCAATTGTGGTGCGCCCATGAGCGTGCGGGCAATCGCTAGCATTTGCTGCTCGCCGCCGCTCATGTGCGCAGCGGGCCGCTGGAGCATGTGTTTGAGCGCTGGGAAAAGGTCGAGCGCACGCTGCTCCAGCGCCCGGCTCTGTGCGTTGCGCGGCGCGGCGATCCACAGGTTTTCATGCACGCTGAGCGCCGTGAACAAACGCCGGTCTTCGGCCACAAAACCCAGACCCGCCTGCGCGCGGCGATGCGGTGGCCAAGCCTTGCCGGGCCCTTGAATGCTCTGTTTTTGATAGCTAACAACGCCCGCCACGCTTGTGCAAAGTCCCATAATGGCTTTTAAAAGCGTCGATTTTCCAGCGCCGTTTAAACCCTGCAACACAACCAACTCGCCAGCCGCCACTTGCAGGCTCACGCCAAACAAGGCTTGCGCTTGGCCGTACCAGACGCTGAGGTTTTGAACCTCGAGCATGGCTTGCTTTATCGGCATGCTCGGCATGGTGTGCATCGTAGGCGTGGTTGGCATGGCGTTCGCTTCAAACATGCGCTTCAAGCATGCATTTCTGGCAAGCCAATGCCTGCCCCCACAAAGCCTGCCCCCAAATAGCGCTGGCGCACCAGCGGATCGGCGGCCACCTCGGCGGGCGTGCCCTGCGCGGCCAGTTGCCCGTCGATCAGCACCAGCACGCGCTGGGCCACGCCAAACACGGCGTCCATGTTGTGCTCGGTGTAGAGCACGGCCACGCCCTGCGCCGCAACGGCTTGCACCAAGGCCATCAGCGCGTGGCGCTCCGGTGCGGCCAGGCCTGCTGCGGGCTCGTCGAGCAAGAGCAATTGCGCTCGATCAGCGGGCAGTTGGGCCAGGGCCATGCCCAGCTCCAAACGCTTCTTGGCACCATAGGGCAGACGGCTGGCGTCGTGCTCTGCCCAGTCGGCCAGGCCGACCCGCTGCAATACTGCCTCGGCCGTGCTTTGGCTACTGCGGTTGAGAGGAAAAATACCCGATAACGCCCGCCCCGCCTGCATAGCCAGCTGCACATTTTGTAGCACGCTGAGCGCTTCAAAGACCTGCGCGACTTGAAACGTGCGCGCCACGCCCAAGCGGCTGCGCTGCTGTGGCGACAGGCCCAAGAGCGGCGTGCCAGCCCAGGTCACGCTGCCTGCGTCGGCGCTTTGCTGCCCGGCCAAGCAGGCAAAGCAGGTGGACTTGCCCGCGCCGTTGGGGCCGATCAAGGCCACGCATTCGCCCGCCGCCACACTGAAGCTGACGCCCGCCAGGGCACGCACGCCACCGTAGGCGCGCTGCAGATGGGAAACTTGCAGTTCAGCGCGCATGCTCTGCCTTCCATAGCAGCCCACCCCAACCCGAAGGTGCCAGCAGCATCATCAGCATGATGAGCAGGCCCAGCAAACCGTGCCAGTAGTCCGACAGCGCGCCCAGGCCCTGCCCTAGCGTGGCCTGCAGGCCGGTGAGCACGGCACTGCCCACAGCAGCCCCCCAGAGCCAATGCACGCCGCCCAGCAACACCACCAAGAGCGCATCGACCGAGGTGCTCACCGCCGCCACCTGTGGAAACACCGCGCCCTTGTGCGCCGCCCACAGCCCACCGGCCAGGGCCGCCAGCACCGCGCTGTGCACAAAAATGCGGTAGCGCAAGGCCGCCACGTTCAAACCGCTGGCCGCAGCGCGGGCCGGGGCGTCACGCGCGGCCTGCAAGGCCATGCCAAAGGCCGAGCGGGCCAGCAAACGCAGACCAAGCAGGCTAAGCATGGCCAAGCCCAACAAAGCCGCTAAAAAGCCGCTGCGCGCCTGCGGTGCCAGCAATTGCAAGCCGATGATGCCGTTGTCGCCGCCCGTCACATCAACCCACTGGCTGGCCCCGGCCCACAGCATTTGCGCCAATGCCAAGGACAGCATGGCCAAGTAGACCCCGCCCGAGCGCACCACCAGCGCGCCAAACAAGGCCGCGCCCAGCAGCGCGGCGGCGCAGCCCACAGCCAAGGCCAGCGGCAGGCCCAGGCCCCAATGCGTACTGGCCAGGGCCGTGCCATAAGCCCCCACAGCAAACCACGCGGCGTGGCCAAAACTCACCAAACCGCCCAGGCCCACCATGGCCTGCAGGCTGATGCCAAAAATGGCCAAAATCAAAGCGTCGGCCAGCAACGACTGGGTGTACTCGCCGCCGCGCCACGCCAGCAGCGCCACCGCGCACAGTGCTATGCATTGCATAGCTAGCCACGCAGAGCTGGCGCGCGTTCCGAGGAATTTTTGTGCGGCCTCGGGAGCTTCTTCCCGGCCCTTGCTGCCCAGCAAACCCTGGGGCCGCAGGGCCAGCACCACGCCCATGGTCAAGAACACCAAGACCAAGCTGGCCTGCGGAAACCAGGCCACCCCAAAGGCGTGGATCAGGCCGATCAACACAGCCGCCAGCGCCGCCCCGCTGATGCTGCCCAGGCCACCGGTCACCACCACCACAAAAGTCTCGACGATGATGTTCACGTCCATCTGCAAATTGGCCGGCTCGGTGGGCAGGCGCAGCGCCCCGCCCAGGCCGGCCAGCGCGCAGCCCAGCACCACCGCGCCGAGCATCAGCGGCTGCGGGTTGACACCCAGGGCGCTGAGCATGGCGCGGTCTTGCGTGGCGGCGCGCAGGCGCTGGCCAAAACGGCTGCGTGCCAGCAGCAGGTGCAAGCCCAGCCAGACCAGCAAACCCAGCAGCATGGTGGCGATGTGCCAGGTCGGGTAGAACTCGCCGCCCAGCTCCAGCGCACCCTTGAGCCCCGGAAAGCGCGGCGCAAACACTTCGCCCGGCCCAAAGGCGGCTAGCATCGCGTCGTGCAGGAACAGCGTCAGCCCAAAAGTGGCCACCAGCTGGTACAAGCTGGGCGCGCCCGCCAAGCGCCGTAGCAAGAAGAAGTCGGTTGCAGCGCCCGCCAGTCCTGCGCAAGCCGCTCCTAAAATAATAGCTAACGCATACAGCCCCGCGCTCTCGCCCCAGCTTGGCCACCACACGCTCACCATGTGCGCCGACAGCAGTGCGCCCAGCATGTAAAAGCTGCCATGGGCAAAGTTGACGATGCGCGTGACGCCAAAAATCAGCGTCAGGCCGGCGGCCATCAGAAACAGCGTGCTGGCGTGGGTCAGACCGTTAAAAAAGCCATTGAAAAGGCTATTCAAAAGCCCGCTCGGCACGCGCCCTACTCCACCCAGTTGGTAAACGCTGCGGCGTCCACCCGCGTGGTTTGGTAGCTGTTCACCACAGCGGTTTCGTCGGCGTAGCCAAGGGCCATGCCGCAGACCAGCATTTCGTTTTCTGCCGCGCCTATGTGCGGCAGGATGATTTTGGCAAAGCCGTTCCAGGCCGCTTGCGGGCAGGTGTGCAGGCCACGGGCGCGAGCGGCGACCATGATGTTTTGCAAAAACATGCCGTAGTCGAGCAGGCTGCCACGGCCCATGATGCGGTCGATGGTGAACATCAGGCCCACGGGCGCGTCAAAGAAGCGGTAGTTGCGCTGGTGCTGGGCGTGCATGGCGGCTTTGTCGCCCTTGCCGATGCCCAGCACGCCATACAGGCCAAAGCCGCATTCACGGCGGCGGTCGATGTAGGGCGAGACCCATTTTTCAGGGTAGTAGTCGTAGGCTTCGCTGTGCTGGGCAGCCAGGGCTGGGTTGAGGGCTAGCGCATCGTGGGCGGCACACACTTGGCTCACCAAATCGTCACGTTTTGCACCCTGCAAAACATAGACCTTCCAAGGCTGGGTATTGGTGCCGCTGGGCGCGCGGGCGGCCACTTGCAGCAGCTCTTGTAGCAGCGTGCGTGGCACGGCTTGGGGCAAAAAAGCGCGGTTAGAAAAGCGGCTCACAATGGCCGCGTCTACGCTGGCCGGGTCGGCAATACGGGTGCTCACTTGGGGGCTGGTGGGGCTGATGGGGCTGGCGGGCCCGCTGGCGGCAGAGCTGGCAGTAAGGGTGGCAGAGGTCAAAGCAGGCTTTCTAAAACGTGTTGGAGGCGCTCAGGCAGTGGGACTGGACGGCGCGAGATTTTGTCAACATACACATGCACAAAATGGCCCTTGGCGGCGCACAGCGATTGTGCATTGTCTGCGGCAAACAAGCCCAGTTCGTAGCGCACGCTGGAGCTGCCAATATGCGCCACCCGCAAACCGGCGTCGATTTTTTGCGGAAAAGCCAGCGGTGAAAAATAGTTGCAATGGGTTTCGACCACCAGGCCAATGCAAGGGCCTTGGTGAATATCCAAAGCGCTGCGCTCGATTAAGAAACTATTCACCACGGTGTCGAACCAAGCGTAGTACACCACGTTGTTTATATGGCCATAAACATCGTTGTCGGCCCAACGGGTTTGAATCGGGCAGAAATAAGGGTAGTCGGCACGGCGGCTGGGGAGGCGCGCTAGCGCTGCTTCTGGGCTGGTCACGGTGTTACCTATTATGAATTGATAGCTGCCACGTGTAGTTGAATGTAATTTATTTTCCAGATCACTGAAAATAATTTCAGTTCGGCGCTAGTACTCTACTAGGGCGTTCGATATAATTGTGTTTTATTTAAACGGGAAGACCACCATGGGCAACGAAATGAGCTATGTCGACTTGCAAATTCAAATTAAGAAATTACAAGACCAAGCCGAGCAAGTACGCGCGTCCGAGTTGGCTGCAATTATTGCAGACACCAAGGCAAAAATCGCGCAGTACGGCTTGACCGCCAAACAACTGGGCTTGTCTACGGGTGAAACCAGCCCGCGCGGCCCTAAGCCCAAAGCCAGCGGCAAAACCGGCAAGTCCACCGTTGCCCCCAAATACAAAGGCCCACAGGGCCAATTGTGGTCTGGCCGTGGCCGTGCGCCGCTGTGGACCCTGGCATTGCCTGCAGGCAAAACTTTGGCCGATTACATGATTGCGTAAACACGCCCCTGAAGCATAGGGGCCTACGGCGATGGCTGCAAAGGCCCCTATGCTCCGTGCCGTCTCGGCAGATAGTTCGGTGTAGGTTCGGTTTTAGTGTTTGCATACTAAATTGGTGCATTGCAGCAAAACCCTCTTGCAAAAACTAGGGTGAACCCTATAATTCAACCCATGCTGCACTGCAACATGCCGGCCTTACGGCCAGTTCCAGGCAGATAAGTGTTGAACTACCCTTAACTTTTGGAGAAATCTTATGCTGACTGCTGAACAAATCATTGCTTCCCACAAAGCCAACATCGAAACCTTGTTCGGCTTGACCGGCAAAGCTTTTGAAGGCGTTGAGAAATTGGTCGAACTGAACATGACGGCTTCTAAAGCTGCTCTGTCTGAAGTGGCTGGCTCTGCCCAAGCGGCTCTGGGCGTGAAAGACGCACAAGAGCTGATGGCCCTGCAAGCTTCTATGCTGCAACCTTTGGCTGAAAAAACCGCTGCCTACAGCCGCCACTTGTATGACATCGCTACCGGCGCTGGCGCCGAGCTGGGCAAGTCGTTTGAAGCTAAAACCGCTGAAGCACAAAAAGCCATCGCTGGCTTGGTCGACAGCGCTAGCAAAAATGCACCTGCTGGCTCTGAAACCGCTGTTGCCGTCATGAAGAGCGCCATTGCCGCTGGCAACAACGCTTTTGAGTCCGTGCAAAAGGCTGTTAAACAAGCAACCGACATGGCCGAAGCCAACTTCAACGCAGTAGCCGCTACCGCTGTGAACGCTTCCAAAAGCGCCACCGCCACTGCTACCGCCAAAAAGCGTTAATTAATTCCGCTTTGGGGCTTGGGTTTGCCTAAATTTACCGCCCAAGCACTACCCAGCGGATTGTGTTTCTGAGAAACTTGGTGGCACTGAAGCGCAAGTTTCAACCAGTTGTCTCCTCGGGTCCTTTCGTAGCCACACAGGTTCAAGGACTCCTTAAGGCCTCGCAGCAATGCGAGGCCTTTTTTTATGTCGGCCAACGGCTGTGGAGCGCGCAGCGCGACAAAACAGCCTCGCAGCAATGCGCTAGGCGTTCAGTTGAAGTGTTGAAATGGAGGTTGCGAGGCAAAGTCAAGTTTGGGCTGGTAGTTGACATTCCTTGCGCCAACTCGAAGGTCAAAATTCGACCCAAACCCGACATCGGCTGCGCCGGTTTGGATGCCTGGAAGCTGCCGCTCGACCAGCCTACCATTGAGATTATGAAACGCTTCGGACGATGAGATCGAGGCAGGTTGGGAAAAGGATCGCTCTTAAACTAACTACAGAAGGCCAGAGGCAAGGCGAACAATCTCTCGGCTATCTGCGGAATTTGCGTGGTCAATCATCGCGACCTTCTTCCCAATCCCATTGAGGGACGTGCCCACCATTACTCCCTTGGTGTTCTCAACGTCGATCCAGTAGCGGTCGTGAAAGTCTTTCGTGACCACGTCGTTGATCTGGATGCCGGGAACTATCGTGGAAAAGACGTTGTGCATCGCCGGTCGCGTGTTCACTCTTTCGCCATGGGTGATAAGCGTGACCTTTTCTAACTTGCTGGACATCGATCTGATTATTTTCGCAAGCAAAAGCAAGCATTCAGGCCTGTCGTCATAGAAAAAAGCATCGATGATGAGGAGGTGCTTCACCCCGTCCAACGTGCTCATGATCCCGAGGACGATTGCCTCGATCTCGTCGGTACGGATGCCTGGATGCGTGATCGCATCGCAGGTCAGGTGGTCGTAGAACAGCGATGACAAGCCACGCTCGATGATGTGCTGCTGGATTTCCGCGCGAAGCGCATCCAGCGACAGACGGTAAACGCCAAAGTCCCGGCTTAGTTCGCTCTCATCAAACCGTTTGAAGAAGTGGCTGATGTCCTCGCCATCCTTGAGGTTCTTGACGCCTATAACAGAGGAGTCGGGCAGGGATGCTTTGATTTTGGCCATCCGCGAATGGTACAACTCGATTCGCCCTGCTTGCCAGAAAGTTGCCACCCGCCCGTGACGGCTCCTGGCCCAAACTTGCCGAAGGGCCGCCTGTCTTTACTGACTGTTATCGCGGCAATGCTGACATACGAAGGGATGTAAAGTTTCAACACTTTGACGGAACGCCTCGCAGGAATGCAAGGCCTTTTTTTATGTCGGCCACAGGCTGCGCGAGCGCAATTAATCTGCACTGATCCCATTGCGACGAATCACTTCGCCCCAGCGCGGATAGTCTTTGCGTACGATGGCACCCAGTTCTTCGGGCGTTGAGGTGGCTGCGTCGAGCCCCGCGCGGCCCAGCAATTCACGAATGTCGGCTTGCTTCAAGATCGCGCTGATCTCTTGCTGCAAGCGCATCTGCACCGGAGCTGGCATTTTGGCGGGGCCAAAAAAGGCGTACCACATGTCTACCTCGACACCCTTTTGCCCCAACTCTGCCAAAGTGGGTACGCTGGGCGCTACCGGGTGGCGTTTGGCACTTCCCACGCCCAAGGCGCTGAGTTTGCCCGCTGCCACAAAAGCCTGGGCAATGTGCACGGGCAAAAAGCCTACATTGATCTCGCCTGCGAGCAGGTCTTGCGTGTAGCCTGCGGTGCCACGGTAGGGCACATGCAGCAAGAACAGCGCAGCCTGGGTTTTGAGCAGCTCCATGGCCATGTGGTGCGGCGTGCCTATGCCAGGCGAGCCGTAAGTGATGCTGCCGGGTTTGGCCCTGGCCTGGGCCAGCAAGTCGTTCAAACTCTTGATGCCGGTCTTGGGGTTGGCCACCAGCATCAAGGTGCCATAGGCCGCCATCGACACCGGCGCAAAGTCTTTGCGCGGGTCAAAGGGCACGTTTTTGTAGAGCTGAGCGGCCATGAGCATGGTGTTGGCGCCCATCAGCAGGGTGTAGCCGTCGGCATTGGCCTTGGCCACGGCCTCGGCGCCAATATTGCCACTGGCGCCGGGCATATTGTTCACCACCACCGGCTGGCCCAGGCGCTCGCCCAGGCGCGGCGCGACGGCGCGGGCAATGGTGTCCATGCCAGTGCCTGCGGTGAAGGGCACGATCAATTTGATGCTCTGCGCCGGGTAGCTCTGGGCCTGCGCGCAGGGCGCGGCCATGGATGCAAAAACCCCTGTAGCGCTTGCCAGTAGTGCGCGACGTGCTATTAATTTCATAGTTGTTGAATAGATGGTGTTGAATGGAAGCCTGTGCAAACCGGCCACTTTCGAGGTGCTGGCGCGCACTTTGCAAACTGCGGTTTTAATGAATCTCTTTGCCCGATTTTTCTAGCAAGGCCCGCAATTGTGGCAGGGCCGCTTGCATGGCGGCGCGGCCTGCGTCGATGGAATGCTGGCGGTCTTTGAAGTCGGCACTTTTCACGCCGGTGAGCAAGGGGTGCAGCACCAGGTCGGCGTCTTTGAGTGCGTAGTTGTTGATGCTGCGGCCCATGATGGCAAAGGTTTGCAGCAGCACCTGCAGCATGCCGCCCGTGGCATTGCCCTCGGGGGCGCTGGAGATGTCTACCGCTAGCACCACGTCGGCGCCCATCTGGCGCGCATAGCGGGCCGGTACGGGGGCCACCAAGCCACCGTCGACGTAGTCGCGCCCATTGATGCGCACCGGCGTAAACACCGCAGGCACGGCGCTGGACGCGCGCACGGCGGTGCCAATGTCGCCACGGCGGAACAAAATGCCCTCGCCGCTTTGCAGGTCGGTGGCCACAATGCCCAGGGGCAGGGGCAGGTCTTCAATGTTTTTGCCACCAGTTTGCGTGCCTACATAGCGCGCCAAGGCCTCGCCGCGCAGCATGCCGCGGCTTAAAAAGGGAATGGTCCAGTCGGTGATAGCGGCTTCGTCCATGTTGGCGGCCACCTGCTGCAGTTGCACGCCGGTTTTGCCGCTGGCGTAAATTGCGGCCACCAAGCTGCCCGCTGAGGTGCCCACCACCAGTTGCGGCTTCAAACCGGCCTCTTCCAGCACCTGGATCACGCCCACATGGGCAAAACCGCGCGCCGCTCCACCGCCCAGGGCCAAGCCCAACACGGCTGGGGCGCGTTGTACGGGCGTTTGCGGGGCTGGCGCGGTGGGTACCGAGGGGTTGGTGGCCACTGGGGCTTCGCGCCCCACGGGCGTGGTACTGCAGGCCGAGAGCAGCAGGGCCAGGCTGAGGCTGGCGGCCAATATGCGGGAATGCACTTTCAAAAAATCCTCTACAGTTCGGGTTCGCCCAGTGCGCAGCAATGCGCTAGCGCCATGGGCAAGGCAAAGCGCTATTGTCGGCGCTGGCCGTACCTACAACGAGATTGGAAAGAAGTTCTATGCAAATTCAAGGCAAAGTTTTTATCGTCACTGGCGGCGCTTCGGGCCTGGGTGAGGGCACGGCGCGCATGCTGGCGGCCCAAGGCGGCATCGTGGTGATTGCCGACATGCAGGTTGACAAAGGCCAGGCCATTGCGCAAGAGATTGGCGGCGCCTTTGTGCGCTGCGACGTGAGCAACGAGGCCGACGGCCAAGCGGCAGTGGCCCAAGCGGTGTCTATGGGCAAGCTGATGGGCTTGGTCAACTGCGCGGGCATTGCACCGGCCGAAAAAACCGTGGGCAAAAACGGCGCGCACAGCTTGGCGGTGTACAGCAAGGTGATCCAGGTCAACCTGGTGGGCAGCTTCAACATGATTCGCCTGGCAGCCGAGGCGATGTGCAAGAACGCGCCAGAGTCTACCGGCGAGCGTGGTGTGTGCATTTCTACCGCCAGCGTGGCCGCGTATGACGGGCAAATTGGCCAAGCGGCCTACAGTGCCTCGAAGGGCGGCGTGGTGGGCATGACGCTACCCATTGCCCGCGACCTGGCACGCAACGGCATCCGCAACATGACCATTGCACCGGGCATTTTTGGCACGCCGATGATGTTTGCCATGCCGCAAGACGTGCAAGACGCGCTGGCCGCCAGCGTGCCCTTCCCTTCGCGCCTGGGCACACCGCAAGACTACGCCAAACTGGCCCTGCATATTTTTGAGAACGACATGCTCAACGGCGAAGTAATTCGCCTCGACGGCGCGATTCGCTTAGCACCAAAATAAGCGCTTGCCTGCACACGCCGCGCGTATGCGGCTAGTGCGTATGCAGCTACAGTTTTAATAGCTGCCTACGCACTGTTTATGCGCCTTACAGCCTATTTTCCCTCTGATTGAGGGGCATCCAAACGCGTCATAGCCTGGGGGGCTGCAGGGGCTGCCAATTGGCAAACTGTGGGTAGGTGCGCGCCACCAAGGGGCCGCTAAAGTCCCAGGCAATGCATTTGTTCATAAAAAACGGCGGTTCGCTGCGCGCTGTGGTGGCTCCGCCCGCCTGCTTACGCAGGCGCTCGCGGTAGCCCGGAATGGTTTGAAAGGCCACCGTGGCCATGTTGAAGAGCATCTCGCGCAAATGCGTACAGCCCCGGGTGTTGCCCAGGGCCCGCTCGATGGCTACGCGCCAGCCCGCGCCCATGGTCACGCCCAGCATCTGCTGCATCGGCGCGCTGCCTTGCTGGCACTCGCCAAAGGGGGTGTGGTCGCTGCTGCTGGCAATGGCAACGATGCACAGCGCGTCGTCTACTGTGACGCGTATCGCCATGCCGTGCAGCGGTGTGCCCGCAGCCAGCTGGCCACCGTCGTGCCGCTCCATGGCATAGCTTTTGGTGTCTTGCAGTTCGGCTTCAATGTCCCACAGCCCGTCTTCGCGGTGGTAACCACGGTAGACGACGTTTCGGGTGTGCAAATGGCTGCGCGCAGCAGGTGTGGGTAAAGGCATAGACTGATTATCCGCTGTGCGAAGCAAAGCGCAGGCACCCAGCAGCGTTGGCATCTGCACTGAAAAAAGGCCGGTAGCGTGCGCCACCGGCCTTTTGCTCAAGCCCAAGCCGCTGGTTTACGCGGCCTTCTTGGCGTCAAAAAACTGCTCATCTTCGGTTGATCCATGCAGCGCCGTGGTGGACGACTGGCCGCCTTGAATGGCTTGCGTAACGGCGTCAAAGTAACCGGTGCCCACTTCGCGCTGGTGCTTGACGGCGGTGAAGCCTCGCTCGGCAGCGGCGAACTCTTTTTCTTGCAGCTCGACAAAGGCGCTCATGTTGTTGCGGGCGTAGCCGTAGGCCAGGTCGAACATGCCGTAGTTCAGGCTGTGGAAGCCCGCCAGCGTGATGAACTGGAACTTGTAGCCCATAGCGCCCAACTCGCGCTGGAACTTGGCGATGGTTGCGTCGTCAAGGTTCTTCTTCCAGTTGAAGCTGGGGCTGCAGTTGTAGGCCAGCATTTTGCCGGGGTGCACGGCGTGCACGGCGTCGGCAAACTTCTTGGCAAAGGCCAGGTCGGGTTTGCCGGTTTCGCACCACACCAGGTCGGCGTATTCGGCATAGGCCACGGCGCGGGCGACGGACTGCTCGAGGCCGTTGCGTACGCGGTAAAAGCCTTCCATGGTGCGCTCGCCAGTGCAAAAGGGTTTGTCGATCGGGTCAACGTCGCTGGTCAGCAGGTCGGCGGCTTCGGCGTCGGTACGGGCGATCACCAGGGTGGGCGTGCCCATCACGTCAGCGGCCAAGCGCGCGGCGTTCAATTTTTCGCAAGCTTCGCGGGTGGGCACCAGCACTTTGCCACCCATGTGGCCGCATTTTTTCACGCTGGCCAACTGGTCTTCAAAGTGCACGCCGGCTGCGCCAGCGTCGATCATGGCCTTCATCAGCTCAAAGGCGTTGAGCACGCCGCCGAAACCGGCTTCTGCGTCGGCAATGATGGGGGCAAAGTAGTCCACATCGTTCTTGCCTTCGCTCCACTGGATTTGGTCGGCGCGCTGGAAGGTGGCGTTGATTTTCTTCACCACTTTGGGCACCGAATCCACGCTGTACAAAGATTGGTCGGGGTACATCTCGCCATTGGTGTTGGCGTCGCCCGCCACTTGCCAGCCACTGAGGTAAATGGCTTTCAGGCCCGCCTTGACCTGCTGCATGGCCTGGTTGCCAGTGAGCGCGCCCAGGGTGTTGACGAAGGGCTCGGTGTTGAGCAGGCTCCACATTTTTTCAGCGCCGCGCTTGGCCAGGGTGTGCTCAATCGGCATGGAGCCGCGCAGGCGCACCACATCGGCAGCACTGTAGCCGCGCTTGATGCCCTTCCAACGGGGGTTTTCGGCCCAGTCTTTTTCAAGGGCTGCAATTTGTTGTTCACGGGTGGGTTGGCTCATGGTTCACTCCTGGGTTGTTGATGGGTCTACTATAAGTCTTCTACAAGACCTTCGCAACATCTTATGTCTTATAGAAGATAAATATTTTATTGTTGCAATTCAATAGCTTACATTAAATGTTTTGTATGGTGATATGTCATATCTCATATTGAGAAATTATGCGGCTCTGCAGCATTTATGAATTTTGCATGGTAAAAAGCATTTCTACAGTAGCATGCAATCCAATGGCACCTTCAATCCAAGCTCATGCCCAATCGCCCAGCCCAGCGCAAAAAACTGCCGCTATGCCCCAAGCCCTGGCCTACGCCTGCTTGGCGCTGAGCATGGCCCTGGTCGGCAGCTATGTGGCGCTGTCTAAGCCTTTGGTGGCCGCCCTGCCCGTCTTTCTACTGGCTTGGCTGCGCTTTGGTATCGGGGTCCTGGCCATGCTGCCCTGGTTGCGCAAGCCGCCCGGTGAAGCGGCCCTGAGCAGGCGCACCCAAGGCCTGCTGTTTTTAGAGTCTTTGCTGGGCAATTTTTTGTTTTCGATTTTCATGCTCTACGGTGTGAGCATGGGCAGCGCGGTGTCTGCGGGCACCATTATGGCGGCCATTCCCGCCGTGGTGGCGCTGCTGAGCTGGGCCTTTTTGCGCGAACGCATCGGGTTGCGGGTGTGCGTTGCGATAGCTTGTGCAGTGGCTGGAATGGCACTTCTGGCGCTATCAAAAACAGAGCTGCATACGCATATTCAGAGCGCATCTACAGGCATTTTCGCCCTGAAAACCGAGGCACTTGGCAGGCTTTTTTTGGGTGCAGCCGTGGTCTGCGAGGCGGCCTATGCCGTGATCGCCAAGCTGCTGGGCGCCAGCCTGAGCCCCAAACGCATTTGCGCCCTCATCAACCTCTGGGGCTTTGCACTGATGACGCCGCTGGGCCTGTGGCAGGCGCTCAGCTTTGACTTTGCCAGTGTGCAGCTAGGCACCTGGCTGCTGCTGGTGTTCTATGCTCTGGCGGCCAGCGTGGGGGCGGTCTGGCTGTGGATGACCGGCCTGACCCGCGTGAGTGCCGCCCACGCAGGCGTGTTCACCGTCATGCTGCCCTTGAGCGCAGCCCTGGTGGGCGTGCTGGTATTGGGCGAGCAACTGGGCGGACTGCAGTTCCTGGCCTTCGGTTTGGCGCT
>CANFOR010000055.1 GCA_947448675.1 Betaproteobacteria bacterium | reverse complement strand
CGCCCAGGCCGAGCGCTATGCCCGGGCCCTGCCCCCCGCCGAAGGCAGGCCACCGTTTTTGTTGGTAGTAGACGTGGGCAACGTCATTGAGCTGTACGCCGAGTTCAGCAAAAGCGGCGCTACCTACACCCCCTTCCCCGACCCGCGCAGCCACCGCATCCGCTTGGCCGACCTGGCCCAGGCCGAAGTGCGCGAACGCCTGCGCCAAATTTGGCTCGACGCCGACGCGCTCAACCCCGCCCGCACCAGCGCCCGCGTCACCCGCCAAGTGGCCGAGCAACTGGGCCGCTTGGCCAGCTCGCTCGAACACAGCGGCCACAGCGCCACCCACGTAGCGGCATTCTTAACCCGCTGCTTGTTTTGCATGTTTGCCGAAGATGTCGAACTGCTGCCCAAGATCAACGGTGTGAGCAGCTTTTTGGCCCTGCTCGAACAGCACGGCAGCCAGCCCCACACGCTGCAGCAGATGCTGCGCGCCCTGTGGGCCGACATGGACCGTGGCGGCTTTAGCACCGCCTTGGCCACCCAGGTGCGCCGCTTCAACGGCAAGCTCTTCAAAGAGCCCAGCGCAGACGGCTATTCTTTGCTCCTCAACGCAGAGCAAGTGGCCCTGCTCACCCAAGCCGCGCGCAGCAGCTGGCGCGAGGTCGAGCCCGCCATTTTTGGCACCCTGCTGGAGCGCGCGCTCAGCAGCTCCGAGCGCCACGCCTTGGGCGCGCACTACACCCCGCGTGCCTACGTCGAACGCTTGGTACTGCCCACCATCATCGAGCCACTGCGCGTTGAGTGGGCCAACGTGCAAGCCGCCGCCGTGCTGTTGGCGCAAGAGGCCAAGCTCAAAGACGCCGTGGCCCTGGTGCGCCAGTTTCACCACCAGTTGTGCAGCACCCGCGTGCTCGACCCGGCCTGCGGCAGCGGCAACTTTTTGTACGTCACGCTAGAGCACTTAAAGCGCCTTGAGGGCGAAGTGCTCAACCAGCTCGAAGCCTTTGGCCAAGTGCAAAGCGCCCTGGCCCTAGAGGGCGAAACCGTCACCCTGCAGCAACTGCGCGGCATTGAGATCAACGAGCGCGCCGCCGCCCTGGCCGAGCTGGTGCTCTGGATCGGCTACCTGCAATGGCAAATCCGCACCCGGGGCGACAAAGGCGTGAGCGAGCCCGTGGTACACGACTACGGCAACATTGAATGCCGCGACGCCGTGCTGGCCTGGGCCGACCTAGAGCCCGCCTACGACGCGCAAGGCCAGTTGCTCACCCGCTGGGACGGGCGCAGCACCAAGCCCCACCCGGTTACCGGCCTGCCCGTGCCCGACGAGGCCGCCATCGTGGCCCAGTGGCGCTACATCTTGCCCAAAAAAGCCAAGTGGCCCCAGGCCCACTACATTGTGGGCAACCCGCCCTTTATTGGCGCAGCCAGCATGCGCGCAGCCCTGGGCGACGGTTATGTAGAAACCCTGCGCCGCACCTGGCCCGAAGTGCCCGAGAGCGCCGACTTCGTCATGTACTGGTGGCAGCACGCCGCCAGCTTGGTGGCCAAAAACAAAGCCCTGCGCTTTGGCCTCATCACCACCAACAGCCTGCGCCAAACCTTTAACCGCCGGGTGGTGCAAGCCGCGCTAGACGACGGCCTGGCCCTGGGCTTTGCGATACCCGACCACCCCTGGGTAGACAACGCCAACGGAGCCGCCGTGCGCATTGCCATGACGGTGGGCCTGCGCAGCGCCACAAAACCCCGCAAAGGGGCCTCAAAAGCCCTGCCAGGGCGCTTGCTGCACCTGCGGCAAGAGCGCACCGGCGAACACGGCGAGGTGAGCGTAGAGCTGGGCGAACAAAGCGGGGCCATCCATGCCGACTTGAGCGTGGGGGCCGATGTGTCGAGTGCCGTCGCACTAGAGGCCAACGACAACATTTCCTCCCCCGGCGTCAAGCTCCACGGCGCAGGCTTCATTGTTACCGCCGAAGAGGCGCAAAGCCTAGGCTTGGGCCGCAAACCGGGCTTGGCGCAACACATACGCCAGTATCGCCATGGCCGCGACCTGACCGACACCCCGCGCGGCGTGCTGGTGATCGACCTGTTTGGCCTGCGTGCGCAAGACGTGCGCAACCAGTACCCCGAGGTCTACCAGCACCTGCTAGAGCGCGTGAAGCCTGAGCGCGATGCAAATAACCGCGCCACCTACCGCGACAATTGGTGGATTTTTGGCGAGCCGCGCCGCGAACTTCGACCCGCTTTAGCCAAGCTACCCCGCTACATCGCCACGGTAGAAACCGCCAAGCACCGCTGCTTTCAGTTTCTCGACGCAAGCATCTTGCCCGACAACATGCTGATCGCCATTGCCAGCGACGACCCTTTCCATTTGGGCGTTTTGTCCAGCCCCCTTCACGCAGCGTGGGCTTGGGCTAATGGCGGCTCGATTGGTATGTACGTAGGCAACGTGCGCTACAACAAGTCGCGCTGCTTTGAAACCTTCCCTTTCCCCAGTGAAGACACAGGCCTAACGCCCGCGCTGCGCAGCCAGATTGGCCAGTTGGCCGAGCAGATCGACGCGCACCGCAAGCGCCAGCAAGCCGCCCACCCCGGCCTCACGCTCACCGGCATGTACAACGTGCTCGAAGCCCTGCGCGCCGGGCGGGCCCTGCTGGCCAAAGAAAAAACCATTCACCAGCAAGGCCTGCTGGCCGTGCTGCACGAACTGCACCAAGCGCTCGACGCCGCCGTGCTGCAAGCCTACGGCTGGGCCGACCTAGGGCCCAGCCCAGTGGGCGCTGGCCCGGCCCAGGCCTACACCGCGCTGCTGCTGGAGCGCCTGCTAGCGCTCAATACGCGCCGCGCGCAAGAAGAGCACGGCGGTGTGGTGCGTTGGTTGCGGCCTGCTTACCAAAACGCTGTGCTACAAAATCAGGAGCTGCTTACGCATATTCCGCGCGCCTTACAGGCCGATTTGGCCCTAGAAACCGAAGCCGAAGCGAATGCCAATGGCTTAGCCAGCGGTGGGGTAAACAGCAGCGCTGCCAACGGGCGAGCGGCCAGTGGCGCTGCGGCCAGCGCGCCCGTGCAGGCCTGGCCTGCCGAGCTGCCCGAGCAGGTGCGCGCCGTGGCCCAGGTGTTGGCGGCCAGCACCCAGGCCCAAAGCCTGGCCGCGCTAGAGGCGCAGTTCAAAGGCCGTGGCCCCTGGAAGCGCAGCCTACCGCGCATTTTGCAAACCCTAGAAGCCCTGGGCCGCGCCCAGCGCGAGGGCGCGCTATGGCGGGCTCTGACGGGCTCTGGCGGCGCGTGAACGCGCTGCAGAAAAGAAAAAAGCAGGCACAAGGCCTGCTTTTTTGGCACCGCAACCGCCGCGCGGGAACCGTTGCCGCTGTAGGAGTTGTTGCTCCGGCGGGAGCTGCTCAGCGGATCAACCTGGGGATATTCTAGCCGCGCGTGGCTCAGTCTTTGCCTGCCGCCAGGCGCAGCAGTTGCCAAGCGCAAAAAAACAACAACACCACGCCCATGAACACCACCATCCAGCCGGGCAGCTCGGTCATGCTTTTGCGAAAAGCCATCCACTTGCCCGACTGCATGGAGGCATAGCCAAAGTAAATTAAGTTAACCGAGGCGAGCACGCCGATCCAGGTGCCGACGTAGCTGCGCCTTCTGCGGTGCTTGCGGTGCGCTGCGGTTTCAAGCCGCAAGACTTCGGAGCCAAAGCCGACAACGGGTTTTTCAGGGTTTTGCATGGTTTGCCTACGTGAATTCGACAAGAAAAAAGCAGGCACAAGGCCTGCTTTTTTGGCACCGCAACCGCCGCGCGGGAACCGTTGCCGCTGTAGGAGTGGTGGCTCCGGCGGGAGCTGCTCAGCGGATCAACCAAGCCCCAAGTCTAGCATTTATGGGTTTGTGCGTTTTAGCAAACTCGCCCTGCTGCGACGTTAGGGAATTGACGGATTCAGCGGGTCAATTTCAGGGTGTCACCCCAGTTGCCTACTTCCCACGTACCGTTGTAGCCACTAAACCCGCCGTCCGTCTTGGACGCGGTGCCCGAGCTTTGGTTCGGGTCATTGGCCGTACCTGAAATATTCGAGATGCGAATGCCAAACTGGGTGATGGAACCATATTGGGCGATCTGTGCACGCATCTGGGTTACATCGGTTCCAGCGCTTTTCCCCGGGCTCGGGCTCGGGCTCGGGCTCGGGCTCGGGCTCGGGCTCGGGCTCGGGCCTTGGCCTATGGCGGCCTTGTATTGTTGGGCTGCGGTTTTAATGCCGTCGAAGTACGACTTGTAGCTGTCTTTGATGGGGCCGTTAAGCTGGTCGCACATTTTTTTGCATTGATCAACAACGTCAACGATGTCCAAAATATTGAACACAATGTCCACCACCGACATGACAACTGCCACCACGGTGACGAACTTGCCCATGGCGTCCAGTGTCTCGAACGCGCTGGCCTCGACTTCTTCCAGGGGCAAGCCTGCGGCTTCGGCCTGCGCTTTGATCGTGGCATTGGCGATCTTCAGCTTGTAGAACATGATCGCAATACAGAAGTTTCGAACAATCGAAAGCTCTGTTTTGGGATAGCTCAGACCTGCCAGGACGTTCATGAACTTCTTGACGTCTGCGTCGGTCTTGTCGCTAAGGTTCAGGGTGTCGAGCGCGTTGTAGACGGCGTCGATCTCTGGGCTGTTGTAGAGAATCCGCGCGGACTCGGCGTACTTTCGGAAGTTCGTGGCATCTAGCGTCGTCGTCCGCTGCACCTGTGCAAGAAATTGCAGCAACAGGCCGCGGCAGGTTCGGGTGTCGAGCCCCTTGGGCGCTTTGGACACAATCAGATTGTTGTTCTGCTTGTACATGGCAACGTAGTTTTTGACGCCGTCGCCGACTTGTACAGAGATGTCGGTGTCTATCGTTGTGAGCTTTTCATTCAACTCTTTGGATTTAGAAGAGATGTATTTTTGCTGAATAATTTCTGCAGCCTCAAGGGCGGCAAACGCAGCCATTCCCAACCCGAAAGACCAAATCGATGCGATGGCAGCAGCGTCAGCGGCAATTTGTGTCGCGTCGGCTGCGATCGTTCGGTCTCTGACGTCGCAGGCCAAGCTATAGAGCGTGGTGAATTCTTTGTCGATGGCCGAGTCGGCGTCGAAATCGCCGAGATTGACGAACATGTTTTGCTCAGAAATGATCGCGTCAATGTTCGCGTCGCTTTCTGTTTCCCACGTCGACATGTAGTTTAAATACGTAATGAGGTCTGTGCTAGCCATTTTAATTTCCCCTATGCTGCTTAAAACAAAATGAATAAAAATTAAACAACATTTTTGTGTTGTTTACATGTGCTTTTAAATAAAATTCATGCTTTCCAGTCGAAGCTGGATTGAGCAACAATCTTCTCTAAAGCGTATTCATCTTATCGATTGGGGTTAATTTTCATATGGTCTGTTTAGACCATGCTATTTGTATTCATTGCATGCCGCTAGTTCATGCAATTATTTATAACTAATGGATGGTTATTTAAATCTTTAGACTACAGGCATGCGCCAGCTCACCACGCCCCACCTGCAGGGTGCTGTGCTGGATGCCGTGCTCGCTGCGCAGCGCTTGGGCGATGGCGCTCAGGGCTTGGTCACTGGGTGCGCCCTGGGGCATGACCAAGTGGGCGGTGAGCGCGGTCTCGGTCGTGCTCATGGCCCAAATGTGCAGGTCGCGCACTTCGCTCACGCCCTCTTGCTGTAGCAAAAAGTTGTGTACCTTCTCGGTGCTCACGTGCGCTGGCACGGCCTGCAGGGCCAGGTGCAAAGACTGGCGCAGCAGGCTCCAGGTGCCCCAGACGATGACGCCCACAATGGCGACGCTGACCAATGGGTCGGGCCAAAGCCAACCCGTGTAGAGCGTGAGCGCCGCGGCCAAGACCACGCCCAACGACACCGCTGCGTCGGCCAGCATGTGCAGGTAAGCGCCGCGCATGTTGAGGTCGTGCGCGCTGCCGCGTGCCAGCAGCAAGGCGGTAGCGCCGTTGACCACAATACCCGCGCCGGCCACCGCCATGACGATGCCGCTGTTCACAGCGGGCGGCTGTGCCAAGCGCTGCAGGGCCTCAAAACCAATGGCACCGCAGGCCACCAGCAAGAGCACGGCATTGCCCAGGGCCGCGACGATGGAAAAGCTGCGCAGGCCATAGGTGTAGCGCGCGGTGGGCGAGCGCTTGGCCAGCACGGCGGCTACCAAGGCCAGGGCCAGGCCGAGCACGTCAAACAGGTTGTGGCCCGCATCGGCCATGAGGGCGGTGGAATGCGCGACGAAGCCAAAACCAAACTCGACCACCACAAAAATACTGTTGATGGCAATGCCCCAGGCCAGGGCGCTGCTGAAGTCGCGCGGCACGATGTTGTGGTGGTGGCCGTGGTGGCCATGCTTGTCGTCGTGGTGCTGATGCGCTGGGTCGTGCGCGTGGTCACGTCCATGCGCATGCTGGTGCCGCTCTACGCGAAGCTGGTGATTGTGGCTATTACCCATGAAAATCTTTCTATGTGCGGGGATACTACCTAACAACGGAGACCCGCCCATGAAACGCCGCATTCTTTTACAAGCCGCGCCTGCACTGCTGGCCGCGCCGAGCTTAGGCTTTGCGCAAGCCGCTTACCCGAGCAAACCGATTCGCTTCATCGTGCCGGTGTCGGCCGGGGGCGGCAGCGACATGCTGGGCCGCACTGTCACGGAGCGTTGGGGCGTGCAGCTCAAACAAAGCTTCATCGTAGACAACCAAGGCGGTGGCGGTGGCGTAATCGCCTGCCAAAGCACAGTGCGCGCTGCGCCCGACGGCTACACGCTGATGCAAGGCTATGTGGCCACGCATGGCACCAGCCCGGCCACGCGCAAACTGCCCTACGACGCGATTAAAGACTTCACGCCCATCGGCATGATGGGCGCTACACCCAATGTGCTGGTGGTCAACGCCGCACTGCCGGTGAACAGCGTAAAAGAATTCATCGACTACGTGAAAAAGAACCCTGGCAAAGTGAGCTACGGCTCCTCAGGCCAGGGCTCGCTCACGCACCTGACTATGGAGCTGTTCAAGCAGCAAATTGGCTCCTTCATGGTGCACATTCCCTACCGTGGCATTGCCCCGGCTTTTACGGACCTGATGGGCGGACAAACCCAGGCCATGTTCCCCGGCCTGGCCGCCGCCCTGCCGCATATTCGTTCGGGCCGGGTGCGCGCCTTGGCCGTCACCGGGCTCAAGCGCCACTCGCAGTTCAAAGACCTGCCTACGCTGGACGAGTCGGGCTTCAAGGGCTTTGACGCGCAGCAGTGGTACGGCGTGGTGGGGCCTGCGGGCATTCCCGCGCCTATCGTCAAGCTGCTCAACGAAAGCTTGGCCGTGGTGCTACGCGGGCCCGACCTGCGCGACAAACTTTCCGTAGAGGCCATTGAGCCTATGGTCACCACGCCGGAGCAGTTTGCCGCTTTCATCAAGACCGACATCGCCCGCTGGACCAAAGTCGCCAAAGACCGCAATATTCAACTCGATTCTTAAACCCACAGGACCTTCAACCCCATGGCACGCAATACCCAAGTCAGCGCCGACCACAACGCACCGGCCATCACGAAAATTTTGGCGCAATTCGTCGCCACCCACCCCTCGCGCGGCTGGAGCGACGCGGTTGACCACGAGGCGCACCGGACCTTTCTCAACTGGTTGGGCTGCGCGGTAGGCGCAGCGCAGCACGAGTCGGTAGAGGCCGCATTGGCTGCCGTGACCATGCTGCAGCCCGCAGCGCAGGCCACGGTGTTGGGCCGTTCGCTGAAAGTTGACATGGCCAGCGCGGCCTTGCTCAACGGCATCAGCTCGCACACTTTTGACTTTGACGATACCCACCTCAAAACCATCATCCACCCCGCTGGCCCCGTGGCCTCGGCGGCCTTGGCGCTGGCCGAGCACATGGGCTGCTCGGGCCGCGAGTTGATCGACGCGCTGGTGCTGGGCATCGACGTGTCGTGCCGCGTGGGCAATGCCATGTACCCCGAGCATTACGACCGAGGCTGGCACATCACCGGCTCCACAGGCACCTTGGGCGCAGCCGCCGCTTGCGCGCGCCTTCTCAAGCTCGATGTGCAGCAAACCGCCATGGCCCTGGGCATTGCGGCATCGCAACCCGTGGGCATGCGCGAGCAGTTTGGCACCATGACCAAGCCATTTCACCCCGGCGGCGCAGCCCGTGCGGGCCTCATGAGCGCCTTGCTGGCCAGCAAAGGCTTTACCGCCAGCCCCAAGGCGCTGGAAGCGCCGCGCGGCATGATGCAAACCGTGTCTACCAAAAACGACTGGAGCGAGATCACCCACGAGCTGGGCCAGCGTTTTGAAATCTCGTACAACAGCTACAAGCCCTTTGCCTGTGGCATCGTTATCCACCCCAGCATCGACGCCTGCGCCCAGCTGCGCGCCCAGGGCGTACGGCCCGAGCAGGTGGAGCGCGTCGAGCTGCGCGTGCACTCCTTGGTGCTGGAACTCACGGGCAAGAAGGAGCCGCAAGACGGCCTGCAAGCCAAGTTCAGCGTCTACCACGGCTGCGCCGCTGGCCTGACATTTGGCCGCGCCGCCGAAGAAGAGTTTGCTGACGAGGTGGTGACTCGGGCCGACATGGTGGCGCTGCGCCGCAAAGTGGTGGCAACGGTAGACAACAGCA
The DNA here is from genome assembly GCA_947448675.1 of Betaproteobacteria bacterium. Lineage (GTDB taxonomy): Bacteria > Pseudomonadota > Gammaproteobacteria > Burkholderiales > Burkholderiaceae_C > CANFOR01. Next base: position 4,798 of record CANFOR010000055.1, on the reverse strand, counting down.
TCGACGAGGCCAGCGTAGACGTAGTGGCCGTACTACACGACGGCAGCCGCAAACATGTGTTCGTCGAGCACGCCATTGGCTCGGTGCAAAACCCTATGACGGACGCCATGCTAGAGGCCAAGTTCCACGGTATGGCCGACCAAGTGATCAGTGCCACGCAAACCAGCGCGCTAATAGCCAGCGCCTGGAAGTTGGCAGACGCTCCTAATTTAAGAGCACTCTGCGCACTATCGGCGGGCATTACCTAAGCATTAGTGCACAGTACGGCCAAAATTAAAGACCCCAGGCGCACGCACCGGGTCCACGTCCACAGGGATGACGGCTTTGGGTGCAAACTTGCCTTCTAGTAGCAGCTTAGACAGCGGGTTTTCAATTCGCTGCTGAATGGCCCGTTTGAGCGGCCGCGCTCCAAAAACCGGGTCAAAACCCACCTTGGCCAGCTCGGCCAGGGCGGCTGCAGACACGTCGAGTGTGAGGTCCATCTTAGCCAAGCGCTGCGCCAAAAAGCCCAGTTGAATTTTTGCAATTTCTTGAATGTGCTTGGCATCCAGACCGTGGAAGACCACGGTCTCGTCGATGCGGTTTAAAAACTCGGGACGGAAGTGGCTTTTGAGCTCGTCCCAGACCGCGTCTTTGATGTCTTCATGGTCTTTGCCTGCCATACTTTGAATGATGGGCGAACCGATGTTGCTGGTCATCACGATCACGCAGTTTTTAAAGTCCACGGTGCGGCCCTGGCCGTCGGTCAGGCGGCCATCGTCGAGCACTTGCAGCAAAATGTTGAACACATCGGGATGCGCTTTTTCGACCTCGTCGAGCAAGATCACGCTATAGGGTTTGCGCCGCACGGCTTCCGTGAGGTAGCCGCCCTCTTCGTAGCCCACATAGCCAGGAGGCGCGCCAATCATGCGTGCGACGCTATGCTTTTCCATAAACTCACTCATGTCAATGCGAATCAAATGGTCTTCGCTGTCAAACAAAAATCCTGCCAAGGCTTTGCAAAGTTCGGTCTTGCCCACACCCGTTGGGCCTAAAAACAAGAAGCTGCCGGTGGGCCGGTTCGGGTCACTCAAGCCCGAGCGTGAGCGGCGTATGGCGTTGGCCACGGCGGCAATGGCTTCGTCTTGGCCGACCACGCGCTCGTGCAGCTTGGCCTCCATCACCAGCAATTTATCGCGCTCGCCTTGCAGCATTTTGGCCACCGGGATGCCGGTGGCGCGGCTCACCACTTCGGCAATTTCTTCGGCGCCCACTTGGGTGCGCAGCAGGCGCGGTGCGCTGGTTTTGCCCTTCTTTTTTGCCTCTTTGTCTTGCGCTTCTTTTAAGCTTTTTTCCAGCGCAGGTAACTTGCCGTATTGCAACTCGGCTACTTTGTTGAAGTCGCCCTTGCGGGTGAGCTCTTCAATGTGGAAGCGGGTTTTGTCGATCTCTTCCATCACGCTGGCGCTGCCCTGGGCTTGGGCTTTTTCGGCCTTCCAAATTTCGTCTAAATCGGCGATTTCTTTTTGCAGTTTAACGATTTCATCTTCAATCAGTGCAAATCGTTTTTGCGAGGCTTCGTCTTTCTCGCGGCGCACGGCTTCGCGCTCGATTTGCAGCTGAATCAGGCGGCGGTCCAGCTTGTCCATCACCTCGGGCTTGGAGTCCATCTCGATCTTGATCTTGGCCGCCGCTTCGTCGATCAGGTCAATCGCTTTGTCGGGCAAAAAACGGTCGGTAATGTAGCGGCTGGACAGCTCCGCCGCCGCCACAATGGCCGGGTCGGTGATCTGCACGCCATGGTGGACTTCGTATTTTTCTTGCAGGCCGCGCAAAATGGCAATGGTGGCTTCCACGCTGGGCTCGCCGACCAAAATCTTTTGAAAGCGCCGCTCCAGCGCAGCGTCTTTCTCGATGTATTTGCGGTATTCGTCGAGCGTGGTCGCGCCTACGCAGTGCAGCTCGCCGCGCGCCAAGGCCGGCTTGAGCATATTGCCCGCGTCCATCGCGCCCTCGGCCTTGCCCGCGCCGACCATGGTGTGCAGCTCATCGATGAAAACGATGGTTTGGCCTTCGTCTTTGGCCAGGTCTTTGAGCACGTTTTTCAGGCGCTCTTCAAACTCACCGCGGAACTTGGCACCTGCCAAGAGTGCGGCCATGTCGAGGCTCAGCACGCGCTTGCCTTTGAGCGACTCGGGCACTTCGCCCGCCACAATGCGCTGGGCCAAGCCCTCGACGATGGCGGTTTTGCCCACGCCGGGCTCGCCGATCAGCACCGGGTTGTTTTTGGTGCGTCGCTGCAAAACCTGGATAGCGCGGCGGATCTCGTCGTCGCGGCCAATCACCGGGTCGAGCTTGCCCATGCGGGCGCGCTCGGTCAGGTCGATGCAGTATTTTTTGAGCGACTCGCGCTGGTCTTCGGCGTCGGCGCTGTTCACGCCCTGTCCACCGCGCACCGCTTCGATGGCAGCCTCTAGGCTTTTGCGCGTCAGGCCATGCTCTTTGGCCAGCTTGCCAGCATCGCCCTTGCCGTCTGCAATCGCCCATAAAAACAACTCGCCCGCCACATATTGGTCGCCCCGCTTCATGGCTTCTTTTTCAGCCACTTGCAGCAAGCCTACTAAGTCGCGCCCCACAGTGACCTGCTCTTGGCCTTGCACGGTGGGCAGGCGCTGCACTGCGGCCTCTGCGCCCGCCAGCAGAGCGGGCACGTTCACGCCAGCGCGCTGCAGCAGTGCGCGCGGGCCATCGTCTTGGCGCAGCATGGCGGCCAGCAAGTGCACCGGCTCGATGTAAGCGTGGTCTTGCGCCAGCGCCAGGCTTTGCGCCTCACTCAGGGCTTCTTGGAACTTGGTGGTGAGTTTGTCTAGGCGCATGGGGTTCTCCAATGCTTTGCACATGGGGCCACTGGCGCTGCTTTCAAGCCATAAAATTGCAGCATGCACATTCACCAGCTGTCCGTCAATTACTTACAAGAGCAAGACCGCATTTTGGCGCGCATCAACACCACGGGCAGCGAAGAGTTTCGCCTGTGGTTCACGCGCCGCCTAAGCCAAGGCCTATGGCCGATGCTGCAGCGCGCCGTGGCCCAGCAGGTGGCGCAGCAAGCCCTGGCCCACACGCCGGGCATGGCAGCGGCCAGTGCCGACCCGCAAACCCAGCAGATGCTGGCAGATTTCAAAAGACAAGAAAGCCTGCAAAAGGCCGACTTTCGCACCCCCTACCAAGAGCAAGCCGCCGCCCTGCCCCTGGGCCCCGAGCCCTTGCTGGTGACGGAGGTGAACATCACGCCCCTGCCCAGCGGTCAACTGCAAATGCATTTTCAAGAGCAATTGCCCAACAGCCCCGCACCGCGCGGCTTTCAAATGGCGCTGGAGCCGCAGCTGCTGCACGGTTTTGTGCATTTGCTCGAACAGGCCATGGGCGTGGCGCAATGGTCTGGCCCGGCTGTCGGACAGCCCAGCGCATTGGCGAATGATGTGGAGCCCAGCTTGCAGGGCAGCGATAAGCCGCAGTACCTGAACTAAGCCCTTGTGCCCTTCTGTCCTAACGGCGCGACCCTAGCGGTTCAGCTTAAGCATTGCTCGCGCGAATACCCCATTTGGCCAAGGCTGCGTCGTCGCTCACGCGGGCATCGACCCAGCGCGTACCCTGGGGGGTCTGCTCTTTCTTCCAAAACGGGGCCTGGGTTTTGAGGTAGTCCATGACGAACTCGCAGGCCTGAAAGCTCTCGCCCCGGTGCGCGCTGGTCACAGCCACCAGCACGATTTGGTCGAGCGGCAGCAGCAGTCCGACGCGGTGCACTACGCGCACGGCGTAAATGTCAAAGCGGGCATGGGCTTGGTCGATCATGGCCTCGATAGATTTCTCGGTCATGCCGGGGTAGTGCTCTAGCTCCAGGCTGCTCACGCCCATGCCGTCGTTGCGGTCGCGCACGCTACCGACAAAGCTGCACACCGCGCCCACGCGCGGGTCTTGCGCGCGAAGCTGGGCCAACTCTGCTGAAACATCGAAGTCTGCGCTTTGGATGCGCACCCGCGCGGCGTGCCCGCTCACTGCGTGTTCGGCCATGCTAACCCCCGGTGACGGGCGGAAAAAACGCCACCTCATCGCCCTCACTCAGCGTGGCCGATGCCTCGCTCATGGCTTGGTTCAGCGCCATGCGCACGGCTTTGCCGGGGGCCAGTGCCTCCGCGTAGGCGCTGCTGCGCGCCATTAACTCGCTGCGCAGTTCGCCCAGACTACGGGCCTGGCTTGCATAGGCTTCGCTGCTGGTGCCCAAGGCCTCACGGATAGAAGCAAAGTAACGCAACTTGATCTGCAAATGGGGCTTCATGCGCCGAGCTCCGCAAAAGAAATAAAGCGCAGCATATCGCCCTGCGCGATGGCCTGCCCGGGTGGGTTGTCTACCAAACCATCGCCCCACACGGCTGAGGTGAGTACGCCCGAGCTTTGGTTGGCAAACAGGTCGAGCCCGCCCGCCGCGTTGCGTCGCACGCGCAAGAACTCGCGGCGTTTGTCGCCCCGGGGCAGCGCAAAATGTGCGGGCAGCGCTACAAAATGGGGAGCAACTGCCGCTTGCCCAGCCAAGCGCAGCAAGAAGGGCCGTACCAAGAGCAAGAAGGTGACAAAGCTCGACACCGGGTTGCCCGGCAAGCCAATGAAGTGGCAGCTTTCGCACCCTTCACCTGGCGCTGTGCCCAGCTCAGCGCCGGATGCTTCACGGCGGATACTGCCATAAGCAAAGGGCTTGCCCGGCTTCATGCCGATCTGCCACAGGCTCAGCTGGCCCAGGCTTTGCACGGCGGGCTTGACGTGG
>CANFOR010000054.1 GCA_947448675.1 Betaproteobacteria bacterium | reverse complement strand
CGGTTTTTTCAATTTTTGGGGGAAGGAGTTTTTCAAGCCAAGACATAGGTGAACCTCAAGCGTTGGGTTAAAGCGTGTCGAGCGCTGTGCGCACGGTGTGCAAAAAGCTGCTGACTTCGGGCACGATTTTCTCGCGTGGCAGGCCTTCCATCAGCTGGATGATTTTGCTACCAATCACCACCGCGTCGCTGACTGCGCCCACGGCTTTGGCGCTGGCGGCGTCGCGGATGCCAAAGCCCACGCCGACTGGCACTTGCACATGCTGGCGAATGCGCGGAATGGCCTGGGCCACGGCCTCGGTGTCGAGCGAGCCCGCACCAGTAATGCCTTTGAGCGAGACGTAGTACACATAGCCGCTGGCCAGCTGGCCGACCAATGCCATGCGCTCTTGCGTAGAGGTAGGCGCGAGCAAAAAGATCAGGTCAATACCGTGGGCGCGTAGCGCGGCGGCAAAGGCCTCGCACTCTTCGGGCGGGTAGTCGACGATCAACATGCCGTCTACACCGGCGGCAGCGGCATCGCGAATGAAGGCTCCGGCGCCGTGTTGGAGGTCGTAGCGCTCAACCGGGTTGGCGTAACCCATCAACACCACTGGCGTGCGCTGGTCTTGGCTGCGAAAGTTGCTCACCATGGCCAGTACTTGTGTGGTGCCAATGCCCAACTTGAGCGCGGCTTCACCGGCTTTTTGGATCACCGGGCCGTCGGCCATAGGGTCAGAAAATGGCACGCCCAGCTCGATCACGTCGGCGCCAGCGGCTACCATGCCGTGCATCAGCTCGGGGGTGATGTTGGCAAAAGGGTAGCCTGCGGTCACATAGGGAATCAAGGCCTTGCGGCCCTGGGCTTTGAGTTTGGCAAAAGTTGCGTCAATACGGCTCATGACCTGAACTCCACACGCACATCGCCTTTAACCGCTTGGCCCTTGCAAGACGGACGGCAGTAAAAGTCGGCGTTCGACAAATCGGCGACGGTGCCAATGTCTTTGTCGCCCCGGCCCGAAAGGTTGACCAAGATGCTTTGGTCGCTGCGCATGGTTTTGGCCAATTGCATGGCATAGGCGACCGCGTGGCTGGACTCTAGCGCTGGGATGATGCCTTCGGTTCGGCACAGATAATGGAAGGCTTGCAGCGCTTCTGCGTCGGTAATGCCCACGTATTCGGCGCGGCCAATGTCTTTGAGCCAGGCGTGCTCGGGGCCGACGCCGGGGTAGTCCAGGCCCGCGCTGATGCTGTGCGTCTCGGTAATTTGCCCATCTTCGTCTTGCAAGATGTAGGTACGGTTGCCATGCAGCACGCCGGGGCTGCCCTTTTGCAGTGATGCCGAGTGCTTGCCGCTCTCCAAACCCTCGCCAGCGGCTTCGACACCGATCAAGCGGGTTGTTTCAAACGGGATGTAGGGATAGAAAATGCCCATGGCATTGCTGCCACCGCCGACGCAGGCGATCACCGCGTCGGGTTGTGCGCCGCCGGTGAAATGCGGCATTTGCACGATGCACTCGTCGCCAATTACGCGTTGAAAATCGCGCACCATCATCGGGTAGGGGTGCGGCCCGGCTACGGTGCCGATGATGTAGAAGGTGTTATCGACATTGGTGACCCAGTCGCGCATGGCTTCGTTGAGCGCATCTTTCAGGGTGCGGCTGCCGCTTTCTACTGGCACCACAGTGGCACCCAGCAGTTTCATGCGGTAGACGTTGGGGCTTTGGCGCTTGACGTCTTCGCTGCCCATGTAGACCACGCATTCCAGGCCGTAGCGGGCGCAAATGGTGGCCGTGGCCACACCGTGCTGGCCCGCGCCGGTTTCGGCAATCACCCGCGGTTTGCCCATGCGTTTGGCCAGCAGGGCTTGGCCAATGGTGTTGTTGATTTTGTGCGCGCCGGTGTGGTTGAGGTCTTCGCGCTTCAGGTAAATTTGCGCGCCGCCTTGCTCGCGGCTCATGCGCGCAGCGTGGTAGACCGGCGAGGGGCGGCCCACAAAGTGCGCCAGTTCGCTGCGGAATTCTTCTTTAAAGGCGGGGTCGTCTTTGTAGTGCGCATAGGCTTCGCGCAGCTCGTTGATGGCGTGGGTGAGGGTTTCACTCACAAAGCTGCCACCGTATTTGCCAAAGTGGCCGGTGGCGTCAGGTTGGTTGTAGTCCATGGTGTGTTTCTGCAAAGCGTTGATCGGCGCGGCGAACGGCGGCAACAAACTGGTGAATCTTGTCGGGGTCTTTGATGCCTTTGAGGGTTCCGCCCCCCGGTGCATCGGCTTCGACACCGGAGCTTACGTCGACGGCCAGTGTTTTACAGCGTGGCCGTACCTGAACAATGCCATCGGTCACGTTGGCAGCGTTGAGCCCACCAGACAAGACGAGGTGAGCGTTGACGTTTGGTGGCAGCAGTGACCAATTGAATGTTTTTCCGCTTCCGCCGTATCCCTCGACGTGGGCGTCGAGCAAAATGGCCTGGGCTGTGGAGTAGTCTTGCGCATATTTTACGAGATCAAATGCTGGGGTCGAAGCGTCCAGTGGGATGCGTGCGGCTTTGAGGTAGCGCATACCGCTGGCAAGGCACTCCGCAGGGCCCTCGTCGCCATGAAATTGGGCTATAGCGCCCGCCAATACAGCGTTGGAAGCTATTATTTTTGTAGCGTTTTCGTTGACGAAGAGCAGCACGGGGGTGACAAAAGGCGGCAGCCTGCGGGCCAGTTCGACGGCGCGCTCGATCGGCACATAACGTGGGCTGGGCGGGTAGAGTACAAAGCCGACCGCGTCGGCACCTGCGTGCACCGCGGCGTCTAGGTCTTGCTCGCGGGTGATGCCGCAAATTTTGATGCGGGTTCGCAGGGCAGTTTGAAGGGGGGCTGGGTTCATGTTCCGGGTAACCAGTCAAATGCGGGCGTGCGCTCTGGCAGGCCCCATTGTGCCGCGTAGCGTGGGCCTAAGAAGTAAAGCCCATCGGGCGCAAAGGTCGGCGCGGCGATAACCCGGTTGCGCGCCTGCAGCACCTGGTGTATCCACTCGGGTGGCTTTTGGCCTTGACCAATGGTGATGAGGCAGCCCATGATATTGCGGATCATGTGGTGCAAAAAAGCATCGGCTTCAAAGTCAAAACGCCAGTACTTCCCCACCTGCTGAATCTCTAAGCGCTGTAAGGTTTTCACCGGCGACAGTGCCTGGCATTGGGCGGCGCGAAAGCTCGAAAAATCGTGTTCACCGAGCAAGGCTTGCGTGGCGCTGTGCATGGCCTGCGCAGACAAGGGGTAGAGGCTCCAGCCCACGCGCTTGGCTTCTAGCGAAGGCCGCACGGGGGACTCCAGCACCACATAGGCATAGCGCCTTGACAGGGCGCAAGCGCGCGCATGGAAACTAGCAGGCACTGGCTGCACCCATTGGATGGAAATGTCGCGTGGCAAGAAGCGGTTCACACCGCGCATCCAGGCGTGGGGCGGGCGTTCAATAGCGGTGTCGAAGTGCACCACCTGCATCAGGCCGTGCACACCGGCGTCGGTACGGCCCGCACACAGGGTGCCGATGCGCTGGCCGGCAAATTTTTCGAGCCCCACTTCGAGCGCGTCTTGCACCGTGGGCAAGACGGCTTGGCTCTGCCAGCCGTGGTAATACTGCCCTGCGTAGCTCAGCCCCAGCGCCAAGCGCAAAGGCGGACGGGGCGCTCGCTCGGTCAGTGTCAGGCCAGTTCGGTGAGGAATTTCTGTGCCTTGGCTTTGAGCGCGCCGTCGGCTTGCGCCAATACCTCTTGGGCCAAAACCCGCGCGCCATCACTGTCGCCAATGATGTGGAACTCGCGGGCCAAGCTGAGCTTGGTCTCCAGGGGGTCCAATGCGCCAGCAGGGCTTGCGGCGCTGTGCACGACCGGTGTAACGACTGGCGCCGGGGCGGGTGCAGGCGCATCCAGATCTAGCGAGAGCGAATGCATGTCGAATTCGATCATGCCAGAGTTGGAGGCTGGGGCCGGGGCAGCAGCGGCGTGCTGTATGGAATGTCCAGCGCCCAGTTCGTTCGCAGGGAGTTTGACGGTATTTTGCGCAGCACTGAAGGCACCGCCCAATGACGCGGCAGCCAAGCCAAAATCGATGTCGGGGCTGGCCGATTGGCTGCCAGCGGGTGCATCCGCAAATGCATGGGCTGTAGACGAGTCACCCAGGGTGAAGTCGAGATCGAGGTCAAAGTCTAGCGACGGATCGGAGGGCTGCGAATGGGCACCCAGCTCAGGGTGCAAAGATTGCGGTAGCGTGCTAGAGGCAAACGCAGCTGCGGCCACTGGCATGGGCGCTGCAGCCACGGGCGGGGTACCACCGTTTTGGTAGAGCGGATTGCTGGAGTCGAGGTCGCGGCCTAGCTCGCAAATATGCGCCCACTCTTGGCCCTCTCCCTTGGTTAGGCCGTGCGCTTCGATGGCCACGACCTCAAAGGCTTTGGCATCGCGGCGCTTAGCATAAATTTCGGTGAGCTTGGCATGAATGGCCACCCGCGCTGGGTTGATGCGCATAGCCTCTTTGAGGATTTCTTCGGCTTGCAGGTCGCGCCCATAGGCCAAGTACACGTCGGCCTCGGCGACGGGGTCAACGTCGCCTGCAGCATCCAACTGGCTAGGTGAATAGACCATCGATGAGCCAGTTGGCGTGCCTTCGTTGGTGTCTACGCGCTGACCGCCGCTGGCACCAAAGAAGGAGTCGGGTTGTAAGCGGCTTTCTAAGAAACTGCTGTCGATTTGTGAGTTTTGCTTGCGTTGGCGCAACTTGTAAGCGCCAAAGCCCAGCAGCCCGAGTAAGCCCAAGACCCCGCCCGCAATGGGCAAGGGGTTGTCAAGCAACTCGTCCATGAAATCTTTTTCGGCAAGTGCAGGTACCACCACGGGTTTGACGGGAGCCGGGGCCGACGCAGTGGCGACAGGCGTTGGAGCCGATGCAAGGGGCGCTGGTGCTGATGCAACCGATACCGATGCCGAAGCGACGGTCACAGTAGGGCTTGCAGCCGAGGCTACAGGTGCTGCAGCGCTGGCTACAGCAGCAGGTGCCACCGCGCTGGCTACAGCAGCAGGTGCCACCGCGCTGGCTGCTACGCTTGCAGCTTTGGCGGCGGATGCGGCTGCTATCGAAGCAGTAGCACTCAACGCAGGCGCAGCAAGCGCGCTGGCTGCTTTGGCAGGAGCGCTGGCAACCAGCACTGGGGTTGTCACGGCTGGAGTATTAAGGGCGGACTTAGCGGCACTGGCCACCACCGCAGCCCCCCCAGCGCCTGTTTGCGCGGAGAGCTTGTTCAGGTCAGCAATGTTTTTTGACAACTCGGCCACGCGCTGAGAAGACTCTTTGCTTTGGCGATCTTTGGCAATTTTTTCTTCCGCCGCAGATTGGGCTGGCGTGGCGGCTTTCGACAGCTTTAGCTTGTCAGGTGCAGGTACGGCCGCTTTGCGCTCTTCGACGCTGGCTTGTACCTTGCCTGCCGACTGTCGCTTGGGGCTGTCGACTTGCGCAGCTAGCGCAATAGACGAGAGTTTGCTGCGAAATTCATTGAAGTCGCGGCTTTGCGCTACGATGCTTTTGCGTGCTTCAGCGCTAGGCGTCGCGGCCAATTGTGCTGCGTCGGGCATGGTCAACACGGCACCGGCTTTGATGCGATTGATATTGCCTGCGATGAACGCGTCAGGGTTAGAACGCAGTAAACCCAAGAGCATTTGGTCGAGCGAGATGTTGTCGGGCTTGACTTGGGCCGCAATTTTGCCAGCAGTGTCGCCAGCGCGAACCGTTAATGCACCTGCATCGGCGGCTGCTTTTACAGCAGCAGGCTTGGGTGCAGCTTTGGCGGCAGCAGGCGTTGGCGTTTTGGGTTTTTCAGCCACGGCAATAGGATTACTGGGTGCATTGGCAGGCGCGGGTGGCGCCGACTCTGCCCGTGCCATTACCGGCGCTGGGCTGGCCGGGGCCGGGCTGGCTGCCGGGGCTGCGACAGCAGGCGTGACCACTGCAACTGGCGCGCTGCGCAGATTGGCAGGGTCAAACAGCAGGGTGTAGTCGCGAACAATGCGCCCGGCCGACCAATTGGCTTCCAAAATCAAATCGATAAACGGGTCGTTCACCGCTTTGTCGCTGGACAGGCGCAGGTAGCTGCGCCCATCGGGGCGCTTTTGCAAAGTCACTTGCAGGCCGTTCAGCGCGGGGTTGTACTCCACGCCCGCTGTACGAAAGTTGTCTTGCGAAGCGATTGCAGCGCGCAAGCTGGCTGTTTCTTCAGCCGATATTTCAGGTATGTCGATCTCAGCGCGCAATGGCTCGCCCAAGGCCGACAAAACATTGGCGCGCCCCAGCGCAAGTGCTTGGGCGTTATCGGTCCACGCCAAGCCCCAAGCCAATGCGATGGCCAAAGCCAGCGTACCTCTGCGCAAAAAGCGGGAGTTTGTAACGGAATGGGGAGCTCCCAAAGCTCGGGGTTCAGACAATATTTTTCTCATGGTACGGGTAAAAGCCTCGACGCATATTTTTGAAAAACGACCTTAACATCAATGTCTTAGCCTGACAAGCTGAGAAAGCGCTTAAATTTTGATAGCATCATTTTCGCATCAGCCAGAACGAGCGCTTTGTTGCCTCGCGGCAACAGAGTGTAATTCTGTCTGGTACGAAAGTATGCTGCGGATGTTTGCCCAGTTTGCGTCTTTTATTTTGACGCCAGCAAGATGCGCAGCATACGCCGTAGCGGCTCTGCGGCTCCCCAGAGCAATTGGTCGCCGATCGTGAACGCGCCCAGGTACTCTGGCCCCATGGCCAATTTGCGCACGCGGCCCACAGGAATGCGCATAGTTCCGCTGACTGCCACTGGAGTCAAGTCTTTTAGGGTTGCCTCCTTGGTATTGGGCACTAGCTGCACCCAGGCGTTGTCTTGCGTAATCATTGCCTCGATGTCTGCCAGGGGCACGTCTTTTTTGAGTTTGAAGGTCAGGGCCTGGCTATGGCAGCGCATGGCACCCACGCGCACGCAAAAGCCGTCTACGGGCACTGCAGGGCTGTTAAAGCCTTCGCCCATGCCCATGATCTTGTTGGTCTCGGCCATGCCCTTCCACTCTTCTTTGCTCATGCCATTGCCGAGGTCTTTGTCAATCCACGGAATCAGCGAGCCACCCAAGGGCACGCCAAAGTTGGCGGTCTCCTCAGCGCTCAGGCTGCGTTGCTTGGCCACCACTTTGCGGTCGATTTCTAAAATCGCGCTTTTAGGGTCGTCAAGCAGGGCTTTAACTTCCATGCCCAGGGTGCCGTATTGCGTGAGCAGCTCACGCATGTGCTGCGCGCCGCCGCCCGAAGCGGCTTGGTAGGTTTGGGTGCTCATCCATTCCACCAAACCGGCTTTGTAGAGCGCGCCCACGCCCATCAGCATGCAGCTTACCGTGCAGTTGCCGCCGATCCAGTTGTTGCCACCCTTGCTGAGTGCGTTTTGGATCACAGGCATGTTGACCGGGTCGAGAATAATGACCGCGTCGCTGTTCATGCGCAGGGTCGATGCTGCGTCGATCCAATGACCATTCCAGCCCGCTGCACGCAGTTTGGGGAAGACTTCGCTGGTGTAGTCACCGCCTTGGGCGGTGATGATGATGTCGCACTTTTTCAGCGCCGCAATGTCATGCGCGTCTTGCAAGGTGGTTTCGTTCTTGGCCTGGGCAGGGGCTTTGCCACCCGCGTTGGAAGTGGAGAAGAACATCGGTTCGATCAAAGCAAAATCGCCCTCGGCGATCATGCGCTCGATCAATACCGAGCCGACCATGCCGCGCCAGCCTACCAGGCCGACTAAATTACCTATTTTCATTGTGTGCGCCTTTCAAAAATAACCAGGATTGGCTGATTCCCGGCTCGTCAGGCTCCGGGTTTGGGCGCGACGAGCAAGGCTGGATCAGCCCTTAATGCATGTCGTAGTAGTGCGAACTGCGCGCCCAGGCACTTCCAGCGCGATGGCCAGAGGGGTGTGAGGGGCAGAGTTAATCGCAACCATAAGATTTATTGTATTCGATCGTTCAGAGCCCGTGCTTTGTAAAGATTTGCATGACATATACTGCTATTTAGAGTTAACGCTAAATAGCTAATTTGTAAAATTACAGAAAGCAATGCAGAAAATGATGCGATTTTGGATCTCATTGGCGGTATGCCTGTTGACGAGTCAGTGCGCCCTAGCGGCTGAGCAGGCTAAGTCCGCCGTCGCGTTGGTTGCATCGGTCGTTTCAGTGCCTGAGCCAGTGCTCTTGTCCGTTGACGCATACGGCCCCGTTTTAGCCGCCAGCCAATTGGAAGAGGCGCTGGCTGCGCCCCAGAGCAGTTATCACGCTCTTGACAGCCGCACTATTTACCCACTCACCCGTGAGCGCGCCTTGTGGCTGCGTATTCGCTTGCAAGCCAAGGCCGATGTACCGCTTAACGCCTGGACACTGGCACTGCCCAAGCCTTTTTTTGAAATGGTGCAGCTCTACAGTCAGGACGCGCAGGGGCTGTGGCAACAGCAAACCTCAGGCAATCGCATTCCACATGCACTGTGGCCTGTCGCTAGCCTCAACCCCGAGTTTGCCTTGCCTGCATTGGCGCCTGGCCATCACGATGTGTATTTAAAGATTCAGGAAAACGCTTTAACCCGCGTTTCATTCTCGGTCATCACCAGCGGAAAGGCCACTCAGCAACGGCAAAAAACCTTGATCTTTCTGGGCCTGGGCCTGGGCCTGATGCTCATCATGCTGATCTTGGCTTTGGTGCTCGCTGTAAGCCACACCGATGGTGCTGCCACTTGGTACGCCTTGTATGCCTTGGTTGGCATCTTGGCGGTCGCCAGTTATACCGGCCTGGGCAGTTACCTGCTTTGGCCCCAGTCATCGGCTTGGTCGTCTGAATCTGCAGCCGTGCTGTTTATCGGCAGCATCGCCAGCCAGTTGCAGTTTGCCAGCGTGCTGTTGTTGCCACGCAAACCACCGCGCTATTGGTTTGCTGTTGTGCGGGCTTGCGTGCTGATGACGGTAGTTGCTGCGCTGCTTTATTATTTGGTCGATAAATTAAGCATCAAGCTGGCTTTGCTGGCCTTAACGGTACCCGTGAGTTTTGTTCTCATGAATGTGATGGCGGTGCGCGCTTGGCTGCAGGGCAACCGTATTGCCAAAATGTGGTTGCTGGCTTATGTGCCCATGCATATTATTTTCACCTTCATGTTGGTCGACTTAACGGGCCTAGTGGCCTTAACCTGGTTCCCGTTTTACGCGCCCATTTATGCCGTGGTGTTTGAAGTGCCGGTGCTCTTGGTGGCCCTGCACATGCATACCAAACGCAAATACGGCGAAGAGGTGCGCTTAACAACCTTGGCCAATATCGACCCGGTCACCCAATTTATGAACGCCGCTAGTTTTGCCAACACCATTGCCCAGTATTGGGCCCACTACAGCCACCACAAACAACCTGCGGTACTGGCCTATTTAAAACTGGCCCCCCCCGCGCGCCTGGACGCCCAAGAGGTGCAGCGCGCTGTGGTGAGCATCATGCGCACGGTGGCGCGACAGCAAGACACCGTGGCGCGGCTCGACAACGATGTCTTGGCTTTGTTTATGCCACTCACCGAGGCTGGCCCGTCTTTGGCCAATCGGCTCGCGCGCGTGATTGCCTTGGGCTTGATGGTCGAGCAAGACGAGCTGCACGTACAGCCCCTGCGCTTCAGAATTGCGGTGGGTAGTTTGGGTGCTGGGGTCGCGACGCCCAAGGTCTTAGAAGCCGCCTTGCAGGCTAAAATTCAGCAACCCGATGGTTGGACCAAGGGCCCAATCCAGTACCTCTCACTGCAGCCAAAAGATCCACACGAAGTCAACGACACCGGTGACACCCAAGCCCATATGAGCGCTGCTTGGCAGCAGGCCCTGGAGAAAAGCTTGTCAGAGGGCTATCTCAGCCCACTTAACGACTCGGCTTCCGAGCAAACCACGCTGGCAATGGGTAGCCCAGAGGCTAGCAATGCGGATGCCGATACGCTTAGCGCAGAGCTTGCAGCACAGCGTCGCCCATCTGCTTCGTACTGACTTTCGTTGTGCCAGCCGAGTAAATGTCGGCGGTGCGCAGGCCTTGTTGTAAAACGCTTTTCACCGCCGCTTCAATGCGCTGGGCCGCTGCGGCTTGGTTCAAGCTAAAGCGCAACATCATGGCCGCGCTCAAAATGGTGGCCAGTGGGTTGGCAATGCCCTTGCCGGCAATGTCGGGCGCGCTACCGTGGCTGGGCTCATACAGGCCCTGGCCTTTGCTGTTCAAGCTGGCCGAAGGTAGCATGCCAATTGAACCTGTGAGCATGGCCGCAGCATCGCTCAAAATATCGCCAAACATATTGCCGGTGACGAGCACGTCAAACTTCTTGGGTGCTTTCACCAATTGCATAGCGGCATTGTCCACATACATGTGGTCAAGCGCGACTTCGGGGTACTGCTGGCCCACCTCGGTGACCACGTCTTTCCACAACTGAAAAGTCTCCAACACATTGGCTTTATCGACGCTGGTGACGCGCTTGCTGCGCTTCATTGCCGCTTGAAAGGCCACATGCGCAATGCGCTCGATCTCGGGGAGGCTGTAGCGCATGGTGTCAAACGCTTCTTCGCTGCCGGGGAAGTGGCCGTCGGTCGCCACACGGCGGCCGCGCGGCTGGCCAAAGTAAATGTCGCCGGTGAGCTCGCGCACGATCAAAATGTCTAGACCCGCCACCAACTCGGGCTTGAGGCTCGAGGCGTCGACCAATTGCTCGTAGCAAATGGCGGGGCGAAAATTGGCGAACAGGCCCATGTTTTTGCGCAGACCCAAAATGGCTTGCTCGGGGCGCAACGGGCGGTCAAGCGTGTCGTACTTCCAGTCGCCCACCGCGCCAAAGAGCACGGCGTCGGCTTGCATGGCCAGCTTGAGCGTAGCCTCGGGCAACGGGTGGCCATGCGCCTCATAAGCCGCGCCGCCGACCAAGGCGGTTTCCATTTCAAAGCCCAAACCCAGGGCCTGCAAAACCTTGACGGCTTCGGCCACGATTTCGGTTCCAATGCCGTCACCCGGTAAAATTGCGATTTTCATATTGCTATATTTTTAATAGCTGCTTACGCATATTCCATGCGCCTTGCAGCCGGTTTTTTTATTTCAGAGGCGCTGTAAAGTTCAATTTCAACGGCTAGCCTAAACCGGCAAACTGTTGGCCAACCAAGGCTTGGCAGCTAAACGCTCAGCTTCAAAGGCCTTGATTTTGTCGGCCTGGCGCAGCGTCAGGCCAATGTCGTCAAAACCATTGAGCAGACAGAACTTGCGAAAGGCCTGCACCTCAAAGGGCAGCTCAGCGCCCTGGGCTTTGACGATCACTTGGCGCGCTAAATCGACCGTGAGCGTGTAGCCCGGAAAGGCCAAGGCTTCGTCAAACAAAGCCGCTACCTGGGCCTCGGGCAGCACGATGGGCAGCAGGCCATTTTTAAAACAGTTGTTGAAAAATATGTCGGCAAAACTCGGCGCAATGATGGCCCGAAACCCATATTGGTCGAGCGCCCAGGGCGCGTGCTCGCGGCTGGAGCCGCAGCCAAAATTTTTGCGTGCTAGCAAAATTGAAGCGCCCGCATAGCGCACTTGGTTGAGCACAAAGTCGGGGTTGGCTTTGCGGTTGGCAGGGTCTTGGCCGGGCTCGCCCGGGTCCAGGTAGCGCCAAGCGTCAAACAGGTTTTGGCCAAACCCGGTTTTGCGAATCGACTTTAAAAACTGCTTGGGAATGATGGCGTCGGTGTCCACATTCTCGCGGTCCATGGGGGCCACAAGGCCCTGGTGTACGGTGAATTTTTGCATGGGGCTAGGCCGTAGATTTACGGGGTTTCTTCGGTTTTACGGTAGCGCTGTTAAACGCCACTAATTTCTGCCAATCGATGTAAGCTGTTGCATCGGTGTATTCAATCATGAATTCTTTGACTAGAGTTGCTCGTCTTGCTTCGTAGGCTTGGTCGTAGATGATTTTGTTTTTGCCCGCGCATGCGGCGATGGCATCAGAGATGCGCAGATAAAAATCAAACTCACCTGTTAGCAGTAACCAAAATTCTTGACCAGCTTTTTTATCAATCGCCGCTTCTGGATCATGTCTTTTGCGGCCGTAGCCATAACCAATCAAAGGCAAAAAGCTCTTGCCTAATTTTTTCATGCGCCCCTGTGTTGCCGTGAACTCAGTGCTTTGTCCCAGGCTACTTTGAGAGTTGAAGATGCTGATACCCGATTTTACGGAAATCGCATAGTAAAAATTGGCATCGATGATGGTGATGTCGGCACCCGCCGCATCACTGACGTTCACGCTACGGCCTTCGATTTGTGCTGATTGTGCTGCCCACAAAGCTAACGGTTCAAAGAACGCATTACCAAAAATGGTTTCATCCGAACTAGACACCCGTGCGGCCAAGAGAGCATCTACAAATTCCTCTGGACGAGTATGTCCATGCGACTGGTAAAGGTAAGGATTTTTACTAAGCAAAACAGACAGGGTTAGCTTTTGCAGTGCGCCCATGCGCTTAACTTGAATGCTATCCAATAGTGAAGCGACTTGGGCATTGAGGGCGGCATTTTCAATCATTGGCAAAAAGTCCCTGGTTCATCGCTATCTGGGCTTGCTGCAAGCGTTGATGTACCGATGTCCCACGCATGCGTTTAACGCGAATCTCCGAGTTACCTTGTGCAACTGAGATAAGCATTTGACCTATAGCATGACCCAAAGGAAGTGGAACTGCATTGCCAATTTGTCGGTAAGCCTCGGCGGGCGTACCTTCAAAAAACCAGTCATCAGGAAAGCCTTGGATTCGCGCATATTCTGATACCGAAAGTGCCCGTGTTTCGCGCGGATGGCATAGCAGTGTTGCTTTTTGCACTGGACTGGTAACCAGTGTAGGTGAAGGCTCTGCAAAGGAAAGACGCCTGTAAAACCCCACTTTGCCACCGCCAGATAGGTAGGCTCCACCCATAGCTGATTCAACCACGGTAGGTGGCAGAGATTTCCAATTACCGCCTTCTGGAACCAAGTTCAAATACTGCGCAATTTTGGGACTAAATTTTGCATGTGGCCCACAATTTTCTTGCAGATCGCTAATCGCATCCCCTAAGGTGCGCCAACGCATCTCGGGGCTTTGGTGCATATGAAAGTGCGTGGGCGCAGGCAAAAAAATTGCCTCATTTTCACGGCTTCCCACAATCACTAATCGCTCTCGAAATTGTGGCGTTCCGTAATGCACTGCATCGAGTACACCATGCACGGTGTGGTAACCCAATTTCCGAAAATGCTCTAAGATCACGCCAAGTACAGGAGCTGAATTCTTGTCATCTGCGACCGATGGCGTGGATGCCAACCCCTTTACATTTTCCATAACAAAAAAGCGCGGACTCATCGTCTCGATGACGTGTAGAAACTGCGTGTACAGCATGCCGCGCTCATCTTCCACGCCCATACGCTTGCCTGCAGTAGAAAACGATT
>CANFOR010000053.1 GCA_947448675.1 Betaproteobacteria bacterium | reverse complement strand
TCGACCAAGCTACTGCGGCTCACGCTCGACGTTGGGGAGCTCAATGCCGACGGCAGCACCAAATATCGCAACGTGTTCAGCGGCATCGCCAGCGCCTACCAGAGCGCCGACTTGGTGGGCCAGCTCACCGTGATGGTGGCCAACCTGGCACCGCGCAAAATGAAGTTCGGCCTGAGTGAAGGCATGGTGCTGGCCGCTAGTGCCGCCGATGAAAAGGGCACGCCGGGCATTTACGTTCTCAAGCCTTGGCCGGGTGCGCAGCCGGGTATGCGGGTGAAGTAACTTTTTGTGCATGACGCAAAGCTCTACCCATTACGAGCAAGATGACTAACACCGCCACTACCGACAAAACCGCCTACCGCAACTACACCGCGCCCCTGGTGAGCGACACGCTAGAGCGCGTGCGCGAGTTCTACCGGCTCAACCACCGGCTCCAAACGTACGATTTTGTGAAGACCAAGAAAGCACAATTCCTCGCCTTCAAGCGCCAGCGTTTAACGCCTTGGCAAGCGCTGGACTACCTCAACACCTTGGTCGACGACAGCGACCCCGACACCGCGCTGCCGCAGATCGACCACCTGCTGCAAACCGCCGAAGCCATGCGCGCCGACGGCCAGCCCGATTGGATGGTACTTACCGGCTTTATCCACGACCTGGGCAAAGTGCTCTGTCTGTTTGGCGAGCCGCAGTGGGCTGTGGTGGGCGACACCTTTCCTACGGGCTGTGCCTACTCGCCAAAAATTATTTACAGCGAATTTTTTGCCGCTAACCCCGACACGCACAAGCCCGAACTGCAAAGTCTGCACGGCGTATACGCGCCGCATTGCGGCTTAGAAGCCGTGCACATGAGCTGGGGCCATGACGAATACCTCTACCATCTGCTGCGCCCCCACCTGCCGTTAGAGGCGCTGTACATGGTGCGCTTTCACAGCTTCTATGCGTGGCATAAAGAGGGCCAATACCAGCACCTGTGCAATGCACAAGACCAGGCCATGCTCACGTGGGTGCAGCGCTTCAACCCCTACGACCTGTATTCTAAAAACCCGAATCGCCCCAGCCTAGCGGCGGTGAAGCCCTATTACGAGGATTTGTTGGCCAAATACCTGCCGGCCACGTTGCAGTTTTAACGCGCTCAACATGCCACCACCTTCGTTTGAATTCCACCCACGCTTGCCAAACGACTTGCGTGGCTACCATCGTGCGCAATTTTTCAAAGACGTCGGCGCTGGCCTGACGGTAGGCATTGTGGCCTTGCCGCTGGCCATGGCCTTTGCCATCGCGTCGGGGCTCAAACCCGAGGCGGGTTTATGGACGGCCATCATCGCCGGTTTTTTAATCTCAGCCCTGGGTGGCTCCAGTGTCCAGATTGGTGGCCCTGCAGGTGCATTCATCGTTATTGTCTATGGCATTGTGGAGCGCTATGGCATCGCCAATTTGCTCATCTCTACCGCTTGTGCCGGTGTACTTTTGTTTTTAATGGGTCTGTTTAAGTTGGGCAGTTTGGTGCGCTATGTGCCGTTGAGCATCGTGATCGGTTTTACCAACGGCATCGCCGTATTGATTGCGCTGTCACAGCTGAAAGACTTTTTAGGTCTCCCCATTGCAAAAATGCCAGCTGATTTTTTCTCGCAAATCTATATTTTGGCTTTGCACTCGGCCAGCATCAATGGGTATGCCTTGGCCTTGGGTTTAGCCTGCGTGCTGGGCCTGTGGGTATGGCCACGCTTGTTTGGTAGCAGCTCGCGCTTGCAGCACATGCTGCAAGCCTCTGGCGCAGCACAGGTGCCGAGCATCCACCGCGCTTTTGCCACCACAGCAAAAGTACCCGGCCCCATTGTGGCTTTGCTCTCGCTGTCACTGCTGGCTTGGTTGCTGAAGCTACCAGTGGAAACCATTGGCACACGATTTGGCGGCATTCCACAATCCCTGCCGCACTTTGTGCTACCCGATTTTTCATGGGCAAGCGTCAAGCAGCTGCTCACCCCAACTCTCACGATTGCGCTGCTGGGTGCCATCGAGTCGCTGTTGTGCGCTCGCGTTGCCGACTCGCTCAGCAACACGCCCCGGCACAACCCCAACCAAGAACTCATGGCCCAGGGCATTGCCAATTTTGTGGTGCCGTTTTTCGGTGGCATGCCCGCTACGGGCACCATTGCACGCACCGTCACCAATATCCGTGCGGGTGCTACCACGCCGGTAGCAGGCATAGTGCATGCTTTGAGTTTGGCCGCTTTGGTTCTGCTAGCAGCGCCCTTGGCCCTGCATGTGCCCCTGTCCGTATTAGCGGGCATCTTGCTTTTTGTAGCCTGGAACATGGGCGAGTGGCGCGAGTTTGCCCGCCTGCGCAGCTTTAGCAACCACTACCGCTTGCTGCTTTTAGGCACCTTCCTCCTCACTGTGGTGTTTGACCTCACAGTGGCCCTGGAAGTCGGCGTGTTGCTGGCCTGCTTGTTATTTGTGCGGCGCATGGGGGCGCTTTTTCGGGTGGAGCCTTTTGCTTGCAACGGCCCGCAGCGTGGCTGGTTTTTGCACGGTGCACTTTTTTTTGGTGCTGCCCCCAAAATGGATGCGTTGGTACAAAGTGTCATGGCCGACAAACAGGCCCTGCATGTGGTGCTCGATGCCCGCCACTTGCTGGCCTTGGACACCACGGGCCTTGACTGCCTGCAAAGCCTAAACAAGATTTTGCAAGCGCGCCACGGCAGCTTGCGTATTGTTCACTTGACTGAGCAGCCTCGCTCGCTGTTGGAGCGCTCTGGCTTGATGGCGCAGATGGCTGCGCCATCGGCGGCTGAAAAAGCCTCAAAGGCCGCAGGCTAACGCCCCGGGCTCTCGCCCTGCGCACGCGGGTCGGGCGCTGTGGCGGTAGTCAGCACTTTCATGTCAGGGTTGAAGGCCACGCTGAAAATTTTGCGGTCCATGCTGCCGGGGCCGTCGGCAAAGTGCCATTCCCAATGGATTTCTTTTGACAGCGCGAAGGTAGCCACTTTGGCCGGTTTGCCCAGGGCCTTGCGCACGTCTTCGGCGAGCATGCCGGGCAAAATCTTCTCAAAATTTTGCGCACTCAGCACCTGGCGCAGCGCGCTCATTTTGCCGTCGGGCCCAATGGCGATCATGTAGTTGGTTGTGCCTTCGGGCTGGCGGTTGTACTCAAACACCTTGGTGCCTGGTGCTGCGTTTTTAGGAGCGTCCCAGACCTGCTCTGGCTCGCCAAAACGGGCTTTCACGTCGGCCTCGGTGGAGACGCCTTCTTCGAGTTCTTTGATGCGCTGCGGGTCGCAGGCAACCAAGCCCATCAGGGCGGCAAGCAATCCCATGGCAAGCATCCTTTCAGCGCGGCGTTTCCAAGCATTGGGTGGCATAGCAATCTCCGTTTAAAGTGCCAACAGGCACAAGCCCGGTAAAATCTAGGTTTTACCGGGTGCCAGTGTATGTCTTCCTTCCTGACTTTTGTTCGCAGCATTTTTATGCGCCCTGACTACCAGTCAGAAACCACGCAGTTTATTGACCAGCTCAAAGTAGACCGCCCCGCACTGGAAGCCCAGCAGCGTGCAGGCCGCGCCCTGCTTTGGGACAAAGCCGTAGACCGCAGCGCCTGGGCCGAGTACCGCGAGGGCGAAGTCGCGCAGCAGGCCTACGTCTACCAAACCAACGCGAAGTAAGCAGGTACTCGGGTGGAGACTGCTGCAGGCACTACCGCCTTGACCCAGTTGCCCCAAGCTGCAGCTGCGGCTTTGTCAGCCCAACCGGCCGTGATCGACCAAGTGGCCTTGGCCCGCCTGTACGGCGAGCCGCTGTTTGCCATGCCGCAAGACCTCTACATCCCGCCCGATGCGTTAGAGGTGTTTTTAGAGGCCTTTGAAGGCCCGCTGGACTTGCTGCTCTACCTGATCCGCAAGCAAAACTTCAACATCCTCGACATCCCCATGGCGGCAGTGACGCGCCAATACCTGAGCTATGTGGACGAAGTGCGGGTGCGCAACCTAGAGCTGGCCGCCGAATATTTGCTCATGGCCGCGATGCTGATCGAGATCAAGTCGCGCATGCTCTTGCCGCCGCGCAAAGTAGCCGCGGGCCAAGAACCCGAAGACCCGCGCGCCGAGCTGGTGCGCCGCCTGCTCGAGTACGAGCAAATGAAACTGGCCGCCTACAAGCTCAACGAATTGCCGCAGCTGGGCCGCGATGTGCTGCGGGTGCAAATCTACATCGAACAAAGCCTGCAACCGCGCTTCCCCGACGTGCATGTGGTGGACTTGCAAGAGGCTTGGCGCGACATCATGAAGCGCGCCAAACTCATCCAGCACCACAAGATCAGCCGCGAAGAATTGAGCGTGCGCGAACACATGAGCATTGTGCTGCGCCGGCTGCAGGGCCGCAAGTTTGTCGAGTTTGAAGAGCTGTTTGACGCCCATAAAGGCAGCCAAGTGCTGGTGGTAACCTTTATCGCCATGCTCGAGCTGGCCAAAGAAACTCTGATCGAAATCACCCAGGCCGAGGCTTTTGCGCCGATTTATGTGCGTTTGGCCTACACATCGGCTTGATGTCTGCTGCAATGTAGGCGTAGAGTGTGAACTAATATGCAATAGTTCGTACTCAATTACGCGTCAGTCGCGTTTTAGACGGCACTCCTCAAGTAAAAAATTTACAGTTCGATTTCGGATTTTTGAGAACGTATTGATCCATTTTTTGACACCCTGAAGCATGTTGAGTTTTATTGCCAGCAGCCATGCAAGCCCGCGCAAATCCAGTCCCACTGGTTTAGCGAAAGTGCGGCTGCGCCTACGCCTGCGTCCGCGCAAAACCGCACCCAGCAATAAACCAGCACAAATTGCAGCCAGCCCGCGCGAGCAAGCCGCTGTGCTGGCCGTAGAGGCGCTCGACGAATTGGTAGCCAGTTTGATTGCCAGCCACCGGCTCTACACTCCCACCCGTTTTTTAGACTGGGTGGCCGACACCGTTACCCCGCGCGTCGCCGCGCGTGCCAAGCTCTCCACGACCTTGCGCTCTGCCCATAGCCAAGGCCAACTGCAGTCTGCGGTGCGCCAATGGGTTTACGACCTTGTAGCCACCGAAGTACATGCACGCTATATGCTGGAAAAGCGCCGCGCTGAATGGGAAGATGCCCAAACCCGGGCGCGGTAAACGCAAAACCCCGCCCCCACCGGCAAACCCCAATTGCGGATAGACTCCCGCCAGATTTTGGGAGCATCCGCATGAGCATCACACACACCGACGCAGCGCCTGTTTATGGCAGCGGCAAACTCACGCCCACCGAACCACGTGTCGCGCAGCGCAAGCCCATCAGCCTGCCGCGCCTGGCCGAGCTGCGCGCGCGTGGCGAAAAAATCACCATGCTCACCGCCTACGACGCCACCTTTGCTGCCGTGGCCGACGCAGCTGGGGTCGAGTGCATATTGGTCGGCGACTCCCTGGGCATGGTCTGCCAAGGCCTGGCCAGCACCGTAGGCGTGGGCCTAGAGACCATGCGCTACCACGTCGAGTCCGTCTCGCGCGGCCTACTGCGCACCCAGGGCACGGCGTGGCTGATAGGCGACCTGCCCTTTGGCAGCTACCACGAGGGCCGTGAACAGGCCCTGCGCAGCGCCGCCGTGCTCATGCAAGCCGGTGCCCACATGGTCAAGCTAGAAGGCGGCGGCTGGACGGCTGAGACCACGCGCTTTTTGGTCGAGCGCGGCATCCCCGTCTGTGCCCACCTGGGCCTGACGCCACAAACCGTGCACGCCCTGGGCGGCTACCGCGTGCAGGGCCGGGGCGACGCCGCCGCCACTCTCAAACGCCATGCCCACGAGCTGCAAGACGCTGGCGCGGCCATGCTGGTGCTCGAGATGGTGCCCGCAGTGCTGTCAGCCGAGCTCACGCTGGAGCTGCCCACGTGCCACACCATCGGCATTGGCGCGGGCAAAGGCACGGCGGGCCAAGTCCTGGTGCTGCACGACATGCTGGGCGTCAACCTCGCTAAAAACCCCAAGTTTGTGCGCAACTTCATGGCCGAGGCGCACTCGGTGCAAGGCGCGTTTGAGGCCTATGTGCGCGCCGTGAAAGACGGCAGCTTTCCCAACGACGCGCTGCACGCTTGGTAATGCAAAACCAAAAGCAAAACCTATAAAAGCCCATGCACATCGTTCATAGCATCGCTGACCTGCGCACCGCTTTAAGCGCCTACCAAAAACCCGCCTTCGTTCCCACCATGGGCAACCTGCACGCCGGGCACATTTCCCTGGTGCAGCAGGCCAAACCCCTGGGCGACGTGTGCGTGGCCAGCATCTTCGTTAACCGCCTGCAGTTCTTGCCGCACGAAGACTTTGACAGCTACCCTCGTACCTGGCAGGCCGACTGCACCGCCCTGCAAGCTGCCGGTTGCGACGTGCTGTTTGCCCCGCGCGAGGCAGACCTGTACCCCGAGCCGCAAACCGTCAAGGTGCAGCCACCGCCCGAGCTAGCCGATATTTTGGAAGGTCAGTTTCGCCCGGGCTTTTTTATTGGCGTGTGCACCGTGGTTTTAAAACTGCTCAACTGTGTGTTTGGCCATGCCCACAGCGGGGTGGCCGTATTTGGCAAAAAAGACTACCAACAGCTCATGCTGATTCGCCACATGCTGCGGCAGTTTGCCCTGCCCATTGAGGCAATTGCAGGCGAAACCCAACGCGCGCCCGACGGCCTAGCGCTCAGCTCGCGCAACGGGTATTTAAGCCCCGCCGAACGTGCCCAAGCCGTGCAACTAGGCCAAGCCCTGCGCAGCCTGGGCGCGCAAGCCCTGGCCCTGGGCGACAAGCTAGACGCTATCAATTTAAGAGCGCTCGACGCACAATCCATGCGCCTGCTAGCCCAACAGGGCTGGCAACCCGACTACCTCACCGTGCGCCGCCGCAGCGACCTGGGCACGCCGCAAGCGGGCGATGCGCTGGTGGTGTTGGGCGCGGCAAGGTTGGGCAATACGCGCTTGATTGACAACTGGGAGATTTAGTTTACGAGCGTTGTGGTGCCATACTCGCCAATCGGTAAAGAAAAGTGCGCATGCGCCCCTCACTCATACTTGAACTCAAGCGCAATGCAGTCCGTGAATCACTACATTTTTCATAGCGCCCCACGCATATTCCACGGGCCTTGCAACCCGATTAACCCCTTCAAAAGGACTCCCCATGCGCTTGCAAACCCTACTCGGCATAGAGCTGCCGATCATCCAAGCGCCTATGGCGGGTGTGCAGGGCAGCGCGCTGGCGATTGCGGTGTGCAATGCCGGCGGGCTGGGCTCGCTGCCTTGCGCCATGCTCAGCCTCGAGGCCATGCGCGCGGAGCTGGTCAGCATATGCGCGGGTACCAAGCGGCCCTACAACGTCAACTTTTTTTGCCACACGCAGCACGCGCCCGATGCCGCGCGCGAAGCGGCTTGGCAGCGTTTGCTTGCGCCCTACTATGCAGAGTTTGGGGTTGACCAGGCGGCCATCAGCGCGGGCCCTGGCAGGCTGCCTTTTAGCGCCGAGGCCGCCGAGGTGTTGGAGGCATTCAAGCCCGCTGTGGTGAGCTTTCATTTTGGCCTGCCCAGCAGCGAATTGCTGGCGCGGGTGCGCAGCTGGGGCAGCAAAATTGTGGCCTCTGCCACCACAGTGCCCGAGGCGCGCTGGCTCGAAGCACAAGGCGTAGACGCCGTCATCGCGCAGGGCCTAGAGGCCGGCGGGCACCGGGGCATGTTTTTGTCGGACGACCTGGCCACGCAGGTGGGCACTTTCGCCTTGCTGCCGCAAGTGGTGCAAGCGGTGCGCGTGCCCGTCATCGCCGCCGGTGGCATTGCCGACGCCAAGGGCGTTGCCGCGGCCTTGGCCCTGGGCGCAGCGGGCGTGCAAGTGGGCACGGCCTACCTGCTCTGCCCCGAAGCCAGCACCAGCGCCGTGCACCGCGCCGCATTGCAGCGCCAGCCCGCCACCGAAACCGCACTCACCAAGCTGTTTACCGGGCGGCCCGCGCGCGGCATCGTCAACCGCATCATGCGCGAGCTGGGCCCCCTGCACGCCGCCACGCCCGCGTTCCCCTTGGCCACAGCCGCCATCGCGCCACTGCGCAAAGCAGCCGAGAGCCTGGGCCAAGACGGCTTCTCGCCCCTGTGGGCTGGGCAAAACACTTCGGGCTGCAAAGCCGTCTCGGCGGCGGCGTTGACCAGGGCGCTGATGGGGTTGCCGACGCAAGCCTACATCCCCATCGGCACTACAGCCCCGTCCATGGCCAGTACCACGCCGGTGATGTAGCTGGCTTTGGCGCTGGCCAAGAAAACCACGGCGTTGGCAATTTCTTGCGGCTCGGCCAGGCGGCCCAAAGGGATGCGGCTGGCGGCTTGCTGCAGGGCTTGCTCGGGGGTGCTGCCGTTTACGCGCGCCTCTACCAGCAGACCTTCTTGCAGGCGCTCGGTGCGGGTCAGGCCGGGGTTGACGGCGTTGACGCGCACGCCGCGCGGGCCGTAGGCAGCGGCCAAGCCCGCGCTGACCAGCATGAGCGCGGCATTGGCCGCGCCGCCGGGCAAATGCCAGGGGCTGGCCACTCGCCCGCCCGAGCCGACCACGTTGACAATGGCCCCGCGCCCGCGTGCGCCCATGCGCTTGACGCAAGGGTCCATCATGTGGATGGTGCTGAAGTATTTGGCCTGCATGGCGGCCTGCTAGGCGTCGGGCGTGAGCTCGTCGACCGGTGTGCGCCGCGCCGCGCCTGCGGAGTTGACCAAGACGTCAACCGGGCCAAAGTGGGCCTCGGCTGCGTCTAAGGCGCGCAGCGCGCTGGCCGGGTCGCACATGTCTGCGGCAAGGGTGTGCACGCGGCTTTGCAGGGCAGAGGGCTCTACATCAGTCAGAGCGGCCTGTAGCTGCACCACAGCCGCAGCCAAATGCGCGCTGCAGCGCGAGACCAAGCTCACCCGCGCGCCTTCTTGCAAAAAGCCCAAGGCGCAGGCCCAGCCTATGCCCTTGCTGCCGCCGGTGATGAGCACGTGTTGGCCTGTGAGTTCGAGTTGCATGGTGTGGTCTTTCCGTTGGAGTTTTGATTTAGCATTGATTTTAATTGCTATTCTTTTGGTAGCTACTTACGCAAATTTCATGCGCCTTGGCGGCCTTTTTTATGCCTACTACATAGCTTGCAGGGCTTTGTCACCTGCGCTACGCGCTTACGGGCGTCGCTGCGCTACGATGCACCTTTTCACCACTTGTACGAAAGCCCACCATGCGCACCGCTAACACCTTCAGCAGCCTGGCCAACCACCAAATTCGCCTGGCCCAGCGTCCCGTGGGCCTGCCTGGTCCCGAGTGCTGGAGCCACAGCACCGAGCCGGTAACCGAGCCCGTAGCGGGCGGCGTGCTGGTGAAAACTCTGGCGCTCTCGCTCGACCCGGCCATGCGCGGTTGGATGAACGAGGGCAAGAGCTACATTCCGCCGGTGGGCATTGGCGAGGTCATGCGCGCGGGTGGCATTGGCAGCGTGGTGGCTTCGCAGAACCCACAGTTTGCCGTGGGCGACGTGGTCAGCGCGGGCCTGGGCGTGCAAGAGTATTGCCTCATCCCCGAAGCAAGCCTTAAGCCCAGCGGCATCTTCAAGATTGACCTGCGTGCGGGCAGTGTGAACCAGTGGCTCAACGTGCTGGGCATGCCTGGCATGACGGGCTACTTTGGCCTCATGGACGTGGGTCAACCGCAGCCGGGCGAGACGGTGGTGGTCTCGGGCGCGGCAGGCGCAGTGGGCCAAACCGTGGGGCAGATGGCCAAGATCAAAGGCTGCCGCGTGGTCGGCATTGCGGGCGGCGCTGCCAAGTGCGAGTGGGTGGTGAAAGAGCTGGGTTTTGATGCTTGCATTGACTACAAAACCGGCTCCGGTGCCGTGCGTGCGGGCCTCAAAGAGCACTGCCCCGGCGGCGTAGACATTTACTTTGACAACGTGGGCGGCGAGATCTTGGATGATGTGCTCGCCAAAATCAAACGCAAGGCGCGCATTGTCATTTGCGGAGCCATTAGCCAGTACAACAACACCACGCCGATCCAAGGCCCCAAAAACTACCTGAGCCTGCTGGTGAACCGCGCGCGCATGGAAGGCATTGTGGTGTTTGACTATGCAAGCCGCTACCACTTGGCAGTTGCCGAAATGGCGGGCTACCTGAAAGACGGCCGCATGAAGAGCAAAGAAGACGTGGTGCAAGGCCTGGCTACCTTCCCAGAAACCCTGCTCAAGCTATTTAAAGGCGAAAATTTTGGCAAGCTGGTACTGCAGGTGGCGAGCGCTTAGTTGGCTGGCGGGTAGCCGGGGGGTGCGAGCTGCGCGCCCTGGATGCCGTGCCGCGCCAACGACGTGGCCACAAAGCCCGAGGCCTTGAGCTCTTCAACAAAATCTTTCAGGTAACTCCAAGCGCTTTCACCACGCGACTGGGGCAGGCCCATGGCTTGGTGGATGGCCATAAAGCGGCCGGGCAGCAGGCGCAGGCCGGGCAGGCGCGCGGCGTCCATTTGCAGCTGCTGGCGCACGCCTGCGGCCACGTCGAGCCCTTGCGCGAAAAACGTGTCTACCACTTTGGGTGAGCTGGGCGCACGCACGATGCTGGCGGCTTTGAGCGCGCGGCTCAGGTACAGGTCGTAGGCGCTGGCCTGGCCCACGGCCACGCGCACGCCGGGGCGGTCGACCTCGGCATTGCTCTGGATGGGCGAGCCTTGTGGCACCAGGTAGCTGCCCTCGATCACCACATAGGGCGGGGTGAACCGAATGCCATCGCTGCGCAGTGGGTCGATGGCAAAAAAGCCAATGTCAGCCTGTTCGTTTTTCACCGCATCAACCGACTTGCCTGCAGTGTCTTGCACCACCAGTTCGAGCGGCGCGCCCAGGCGGGTGGCCAGCTCTTGCGCCAGGTCTACCGACACGCCGAACACCGTGCCGTCGGCCTTGCGGTTGGCCAAAATGGGGTTGCCCAAGTTGATGGAAGCGCGCAGCTTGCCACTGGGGGTGAAGGCTTGGTGCAGCATCACACGCCCCCTTGCGGATGCGTGGGGTCGATCCACAGCACGGTCTCGGGCTTTTCGATGGGCTCGATGGGCAAGTTCACGGCCACGGCTTGGCCGTCGCTGCGGCAGAGCACGCATTCCAGGGTTTCGGTGACGCTGGCATTGATCTCTTGGTGTGGCACATAGGGTGGCACGTAGATAAAGTCGCCCGGCCCGGCCTCGGCGGTGAACTCCAAGCGCTCGCCCCAGCGCATGCGCGCCCGGCCCTTGACCACATAGATCACGCTCTCCAGCGGGCCGTGGTGGTGGGCGCCGGTTTTGGCGTCGGGGTGAATATGCACCGTACCGGCCCAGAGCTTTTGCGCACCGACGCGCGCAAAGGTAATGGCAGCCTTGCGCTCCATGCCGGGGGTGGAGGGCACATTGCCATCGAGCTGGTCGCCGGGAACG
Organism: Betaproteobacteria bacterium; assembly: GCA_947448675.1. Classification (GTDB taxonomy): domain Bacteria; phylum Pseudomonadota; class Gammaproteobacteria; order Burkholderiales; family Burkholderiaceae_C; genus CANFOR01. The sequence goes on along the minus strand of CANFOR010000053.1, from coordinate 2,038 downwards.
ACGCGCACGCCGTCGTGCTTCCAGTCGGCGCTGTGCTGGTGCTCAGCCGTTTGCTCAGGCATAGCGCACACCAGCCAGTGCCGCGCCTTGCGCCAGGGCGGCGAGCTTTTTCTCGGCGACTTCGCGGCTCATGGGGGCCAGGCCGCAATTGGTGCAGGCAATAAGCTTGTCTTTGCGCACAAACTGCAGGGCACGGCCAATGGTGTCGGCAATTTCTTCGGGCGTTTCAATGGTGTCGCTGGCCACGTCGATCACTCCGACCATCACCTCTTTGCCCTCCAGCAGCTTGATCAAATCGAGCGGCACATGCGAGTGAAAGCACTCGAGGCTGACTTGCTTGATACTGCTTTTGGCCAAGGCCGGGAAGACGTCGGCGTATTGGCGCCACTCACCGCCCAGGGTTTCTTTCCAGTCGTTGTTAGCTTTGATGCCGTAGCCGTAGCAAATGTGCACGGCGGTGGTGCAGGTCAACCCGCGCGCGGCGATTTCGAGTGCCTTCACGCCCCAGTCGGCAGCGTCTTTCATGTAAACGTTAAAGGCCGGTTCGTCGAACTGAATAATGTCTACGCCTTCGGCTTGCAAAGCCAGGGCTTCTTGGTTGAGCAGCTCGGCAAAGGCGTAGGCCATCTTCACTTTATCGCCATAAAAACGGTCGGCCACGGTGTCCACAATGGTCATCGGGCCGGGCATGGTGAACTTGATTTTGCGCGTGGTGTGGGCACGCAAAAAACGCGCTTCGCTGCCATGCACGCGGCCTTTGAGTTTGAGCTCCGACACCACTTGCGGCACCTGGGCGTCGTAGCGGTTGTCGCGGATGCCCATGGTGACTTTGTGCTCGAAGTCAATGCCATCGACTTGTTCTAAAAAACCGTGCACAAAGTGCTGGCGCGACTGCTCGCCGTCGCCAATGGTGGACAGGCCCGCGTCTTCTTGGGCTTTGATCCAGATCAAGGTAGCGTCGAGCTTGGCCTGGGCCAGCTCGGCACCGTCTTGCTTCCACTGCGGCCAGAGCTTTTGGGTTTCAGAAAGCCAGGCAGGCTTGGGCAAGCTGCCTGCGATGGCGGTACGGAAAGTGGCTTTTTCTAACAAGATACGTCTCCAAATGAAGTGCGCTATTCTCGCACCCTCTGGGCTACTTCAAAGCACTGGCTTGCCCTATCGGTGCAGCAGCATCCCAGCCGCCACCCAAAGCCTTGTATAAAGCCACTGCAGCGCTGAGCTGGGCCCTTTGAATGTCGATCAAGCCCGACTCGGCCTGGGCTACATCGCGCTGGGCGCTCAGCACTTCCAGGTAGCTCGAATAGCCGTTTTGGTAGCGCACATTGGCCAAGCGCAGGGTGCTGCGCAGGGCCAGTAAACGCTGTTGCGTGGTGGCTGCAATCTCGCGGGCGGCGGTGGCATTGGTCAGCGCGTCATGCACGTCGCGAAAAGCGTTTTGCACCGCCTGCGTGTACTGGGCCAGCGCCTGCTGCTGGCGCGCGTTGGCGGCAGCCACCAAGGAATCGATCGCGCCCGCGCGAAAAACGGGTTGGGTAAGGTTGCCCAGCAGGTTCCAAAACAGCGAGGCCGGGTCCAACAGATTCGACAAGCTTTTGGACTGATCGCCCAGCGAAGCCGTGAGCGCCACGCGCGGAAAGTAAGCACTACGGGCCTGGGCGATGTCGGCTTGCGCGGCTTGCAGGTTGTATTCGGCGGCGACGATGTCAGGACGGCGCTGCAACAGCGCAGAGGGCAAGTCTGTCGGAATGTTCAACCTAGCTAACAGGCTAGCCACGTCGCTACCACGGGCTACATCGGCCTGCAAAATCGCACCGGGTTGACGACCCAACAAGAGCGCCAGCGCTGCTTCGGCAAGGCTGCGGTTTTGCTGGGTAGCTTGCAAACTGGCGCGCACACTGGCGGCTTCCGATTCGGCTTGGCGCAGGTCCAATTCACTGCTTACGCCACCGTCTAAACGGCGTTTTTGCAAATGCACATTTTCTTGCCGTGTGGCCAGGGTTTGTTCGGCTAAAACGGCCTGTGCGTCCAGTGCACGCAG
>CANFOR010000052.1 GCA_947448675.1 Betaproteobacteria bacterium | reverse complement strand
TGTTTTGCAGCGCCGCAAAAGTCGTATGATAGTTTGATTAGCCGCCCTATTCTATGCAGCCCATGCCGCTCCTATGCAAGCCTTTATTCGACTCCACCCCGCCGACGACGTCCTCATAGCCCGCAGCCAACTGGTCGGTGGCGTACAGGTTGAAGGTATTGCCGTTAAAGGCCTGATCCCGGCAGGCCACAAAATTGCCACGCGCAGCATTGCCCCCGGTGAGCCAGTGCGGCGCTACAACCAGATCATTGGTTTTGCTAGCAAAGCCATAGCGCCAGGCGAACACATTCACACCCACAACCTGTGGATGGGCGAGGCCAAGGGCAGCTTTGCGCGCGACTACGCCGTGGGGGCCGACGTCAAGCCAGCACCCGCGCGCCAACATGCCAGCTTTATGGGCTACCAGCGCGCTGACGGCCGCGTGGGCACGCGCAACTACATCGGCGTACTCTCCAGCGTCAACTGCTCAGCTACCGCAGCGCGGGCCATTGCCGACCACTTTTCTAAGCAGTTACGCCCCGAGGCTTTGGCCCCCTTCCCCAACGTAGATGGCGTCATCGCACTGACGCACGGCAGCGGCTGCGGCATGGACAGCGAAGGCCTGGGCTTGCAGGTGCTGCAGCGCACGCTGGCGGGCTACGCCACGCACGCCAACTTTGCGGGCATTGTGGTGGTGGGTCTGGGCTGCGAGACCAACCAAATCAACAGCTGGTTGGCTAGCAGTAGCAGCTTGCGCGTGGGCGAAACCCTGCAGGTGTTCAACATCCAAGACAGCGGCGGTACGCGCCAAACCGTGGCCAAAGGCATAGCCTTGGTCGAGCAAATGCTGCCCGCCGCCAACCGTGCCACGCGCACACCCTGCAGCGCCGAGCACATCAGCATCGGCCTGCAATGCGGTGGGTCTGATGGCTACAGCGGCATCAGCGCCAACCCGGCGCTGGGCGCGGCGGTCGACCTGCTGGTGGCGCACGGCGGCACCGCCATTTTGAGCGAAACACCCGAGATTTACGGGGCCGAACACCTGCTCACGCGGCGCGCGGTGGCCCCCGCCGTTGCTGAAAAATTGATAGCGCGCATCCGTTGGTGGGAGCGCTACACCGCCATGCATGAGGGCGAGATGAACAACAACCCCTCGCCCGGTAACAAGGCCGGCGGCCTGACCACCATCCTCGAAAAATCGCTCGGCGCAGTGGCCAAGGGCGGCACCAGCAATTTGCAAGCGGTCTACGAATACGCCGAAGCCGTCACGGCCAAGGGCTTGGTCTACATGGACACGCCGGGCTATGACCCGGTCAGCGCCACCGGCCAAGTAGCGGGCGGCGCCAACCTGATTTGCTTTACCACTGGGCGCGGCAGCGCCTATGGCTGCGCGCCCTCGCCCTCGCTCAAGCTGGCCACCAACACCCGGCTGTGGCAGCGCCAAGCCGACGACATCGACATCAACTGCGGCGAGATCGTTGACGGCACGACCTCGGTGGCCGAAATGGGCCAGCGCATTTTTGCGCAGGTGCTGGCCACGGCCTCGGGCCAACCCACCAAGAGCGAGCAACACGGCTACGGCCAAAACGAATTTGTACCCTGGCAATTGGGCGCCGTCATGTAAGCGGTTCGCTGACGCAGCCTCTGCTTTTTTCCAAAAAAATCTCCTTGAAAATATGCCAAAAACCCTGAAAGCCCAAGAACTGCGTGCGTTAGCAGCTAGTATTTTTATAGCAAACGGTAGCAGCGCCGAAGAGGCGCAGATTGTGGCCGACAACCTGGTCATGGCCAATTTAAGCGGCCACGACTCGCATGGCATTGGCATGCTGCCGCGCTATGTCGACGCGGTGCGAGAAGGCGGGCTCACGCCCAATGCAAAGGCGCAAGTGTTGCTCGACGCTGGCAGCTTGCTCAGCCTGCACGGCCAGCGCGGCTATGGCCAAGTGGTAGGCGTGCAAGCCATCGACATAGCGATTGCGCGCGCGCAATCACAGGGCAGTTGCATCATGGCCTTGGCGCAAGCCCACCATCTGGGGCGCATTGGCCACTTTGCCGAGCGGGCTGCTGCTGCGGGCTTGGTCAGCATCCACTTCGTGAATGTGCAGTCACGGCCCATCGTTGCGCCCTGGGGCGGGGGCGACGGGCGCTTTGGCACCAACCCGATCTGCATTGGCGTGCCCCTGCCCGGCAAGGCCCCCTTTGTGCTCGACTTTGCCACCAGCCGCGTGGCCCAGGGCAAGATGCGTGTGGCACACAACAAGGGCCAGCAGGTCGAGCCCGGCCTGTTGATCGACGCCCATGGCCAACCCACCACCGACCCCGGCGTAGTGGTGGTGGCGCAGGGCGCGGGGCCCGATGGTGCAGGCCTGTTTGGCGCGCTCATGCCCTTTGGCGAACACAAGGGCTCAGGCTTGGCCATGGCCTGCGAGCTACTGGGCGGCGCACTCAGCGGCGGCGGCACCTGGCACCGCCCCGGCGACAACAGCCGCGCTGTGCTCAATAGCATGCTGAGCATCGTCATCGACCCGGCCAAGCTGGGCACGCAAAACAGTTTTCAGAGCGAGGCCCTGGCCTTTGTCGATTGGGTCAAAGACAGCCCAGCCGGCGCCGAGCACGCCGGTGTGCTGATAGCGGGCGAGCCCGAACGCCTGGCCCGCGCCCGCCGCGAACGCAATGGCATTGAACTTGACGACACCACTTGGCAAGAGATTGCAGCCGCAGCTAGCAGCTTGGGTGTTGTGTTGAATTAAGCCAAAAAAATAACGCGCAATCGAGGAAAAACAGCCCGCAACGCGCGCCAAATATGCGTAGGTAGCTATTAATTTAGTAGCACATGCAGGCTGGCGTCTAGGTGCTCGGTGGGCAAACGCTTGAAGCCCGAACGGGTGTAGCGCTGCAAGCGGCCCAGGGCAAAAGCGCTGAGCACGGCGGCTTGCACTTGGGCGTCAACCGTGGGGGTGGCGGAGCCTGCCACGTGGGCGGCGCTGCGCAGGGCCTGTTTGAAGGCCGATTCAATTTTGTCGAAAAACAAGTTCATGCGCACTTGCAGGCGCTCGTTTTCAAACACCAAGGCGTCGCCGACCATCACGCGGCTCATGCCGGGGTTCTTCTCGGCAAACTGCAAGAGCATGCTGAGCATCTTGCCCGCCTGCACATGGCCCTGCGGTTCGCGCTCAGCGATTTGGTTGATCAGGCCCAGCACCGACTGCTCGATGAATTCGATCAAGCCCTCGAACATTTGCGCCTTGCTGGCAAAGTGGCGGTAGAGCGCGGCCTCACTTACCTCTAGGCGCGCGGCCAGAGCTGCGGTGGTGATGCGTTCGCCACCGGGCGCTTCGAGCATGCTGGCCAGGGTTTGCAAAATTTGCACCCGCCGTTCGCCCGGCTTGGGGCGCTTGCGTGCCGCGCCCTCGTTCGCAGTGTTGCTGGCAAGCTCTGCGCCGTCGGCAGAAGCGGGGTCGGTCAGGTAGGCGTGGTCACTCATGAAATGATTCTCGCACAGGCTTGCTTCGGCTGGGTCTGAGGATGCTACCTAGCGTGCAGTCCATGGCGAACCTAACGGCGCAGCAGCAGGTAGCCCGCATGCTCGGCCACGGCGTGCCAAGCGGCCCGGTCTGCGGGCGGCAGGGCGTCATAGACCGGGCGCTCGAGCACCAGGCTGATGGGCTGGCCGTTTTGCTGGCCACTGCCTGTGAGCAAGGCCTGGATGTCGGCTGGCTTGTCGGCCAGTACGGCTTGGCCGCGCGAATAAAAGTCGGCCGAGAGCGGCCGCCCCTGCAGGTAGACCAGGGGTGTGCCCAGCTGCCAGTGGCTGAGCAAATCGCGCTGCGAGCGGTCGTTCATGAAGCCGGGGTAGACGTACAGGCCCACGCAAGCCGTTAAAGGCACGAGCAGCACTCCGAATGCCATGCTGGCCAACCAAAGCCGTTTAAAGGCGGTTTGCAGGCTGCGCAGGGCCATATAAGCCATCAGCAAGCCAAAGGCGGGCAGGCCAGGCAAGATGTAGGAGGGCAAGATATTGCTGGCAATGGTAAAAAACAGCAGCGGGGCAGCAACCCAGGCCAACAGGTAGGTCAGCTCGCTGCGCGATGGGGCTGCCAGTGTTGCCGATGCGACCAGCGAAGGCGCGTTGGCCTTGGCGGCTGTCGCTTCTGCGTCTACTTGTGCGAACCTAGCCCCCGCACCCTGCCTGCGCGCCCAGGCTAACAGGCCTGCCCAGAACAGGGCCAAAACCGGCCACGGCAGCCAACCCAAAAAAGCAAACCACAAAATAGTGCCACGCGCCTCGGGGTGACCCGCGCCGTAGAGATCGCCCGTCCAGCCCTTGACCAAGAAGCGCTGGATGTGTTCGCCAATAATGAAGTAGTTTAAAAAACCTGGCGTGCGGTGCTCGGCCAACAGGTACCAAGGCAGGGTCAACAGTGCGGCCAAGAGCGTGCCCCAGCACCAAGGCAGGCGCTGCCACACCTGCCAACATAACGCGCGCCATTGGCCCGTTTGCCAGGCTGCGGCCAAGAACCACAGCACCAAGGCAATGCCGGTGAGCACGGTGGCCACGGGGCCCTTGGCCAACAGGCCCAGGGCAATGCCCACAAAAAACCACCAGCGCCACGGACTGCGGCCCGAGGCCTGGTTGACGCTGCGCCAAAAGGCCAGCATGCACAGGGTGGTGCCCAGGGCCATGAACATGTCGGTCATCACCGCGCCCGCTGACACAAAGCCCGCCAAACTCGTCAAACATACCAGGGCGGCCATTATCGGCAGCGCGGGGCGGCTGGTGGGCTGCAAGTCGCTTTGGGCGTGTGGGTCCGCAGCTGCGCTGCTGGGCCAAGCCCAGAGCAGGGCCAAGCAGGCCACCGTGGCCAAGTACGGCCCCAGGCGAGCAGCAAATTCATTGACGCCAAACAGGGCCATGGTGAATGCACTGCCCCAAAACGACAGCGGCGGCTTGCCCCAAAAGGGCACACCGTGGTCGTACCAGGGGGTGACCCAATCGCCCAGCTCTAGCATCTTGCGGGAAATTTCGGCGTAGCGCGGCTCGGTGGTGCCCATCAGCGGGTACAGACCCAGGGTGAGCAGGCGCACCAAGAGCACGGCGGCCAGGGCCAAGCACAGCCAACGGAGTAAGCGCGAGGTCATCAGTGGCTGCGGATCATGGTGCCGTAGGCTTGGTCGGTCAAAATCTCCAGCAGCAGGGCGTGGGGCACGCGGCCGTCGATGATGTGCACCGCATGGACGCCGCTCTTGGCTGCGTCGAGCGCACCGCTGATCTTGGGCAGCATGCCGCCGCTGATGGTGCCGTCGGCAAACAGCTCGTCAATGCGCTTGGCAGACAGGTCGGTCAGCAACTGGCCCGCTTGGTCAAGCACGCCAGCGGTGTTGGTGAGCAAGACCAATTTTTCTGCTTTTAAAACGATGGCCAGCTTGGCCGCCACCACGTCGGCATTGATGTTGTAGCTCTCGTTTTGGTCACCAAAACCAATCGGGCTGATGACAGGAATAAAGGCGTCGTCTTGCAGGGCTTTGACCACGCTGGGGTCGATGGAAACGATGTCGCCAACTTGGCCTACGTCGTATTCTTTGTGCGGGTCCTGGTTGTCGACCATCTTGAGTTTTTGCGCGCGGATCATGCCACCGTCGCGGCCAGTGAGGCCCACTGCTTTGCCACCGGCTTGGTTAATCAAACCCACGATGTCTTGCTGCACTTCACCGGCCAACACCCACTCCACCACTTCCATGGTTTCGGCGTCGGTGACGCGCATGCCCTGAATAAATTCGCCCTTCTTGCCTAAGCGTTTGAGCGCGGTTTCAATCTGCGGGCCACCGCCGTGCACTACCACCGGGTTCATGCCTACCAGCTTCAAAAGCACCACGTCTTCGGCAAAGTCGGCCTGCAAAGCCGGGTCGGTCATGGCATTTCCGCCATATTTAATGACCAGGGTTTTGCCGTGGAACTTGCGGATGTAGGGCAACGCCTGGGCCAAGATTTCGGCTTTATCACGGGCGGCGATATGGGCCAGGCTGGGAGGGGTTTCGGTCATGGCGGGCTAAGTTGAGTGGTCAAGAAAAATGCGCACGGCAGAGCCATTGAATGGCGCTGTGAATGGCGTAATTGTGCCGTATGCGGCGGGCGCTGGCTGTGCTTCTAAAATGCAAGCATGCTTTCCCCACTTGCTACGACCAGCACACCTGCAACCCGATCTGCCAGCACGCCCTTGGTCGTCGATTTGGACGGCACCCTGGTGCATACCGATTTGCTGCTGGAGTCGGCGCTGCAGTTTGTGCGCAAGCACCCTTGGCAAACTTGGCGTTTGTTCTCATGGTTGGCGCGCGGCAAAGCCGCACTGAAAACCGCTTTGGCCGAGCGCGTGGATTTGCATGCCGCCAGCCTGCCCTACAACCAAGAGTTGTTGGTGCATTTAAAGGCCGAAAAAACCCGTGGCCGCAGCTTGGTATTGGCCACTGCCAGCCATGAAAAGTACGCCCAGGCTGTGGCCGCGCATTTGCAGTTGTTTGACAGCGTGCTGGCCACCAACAGCCAGCGCAATCTGTCGTCCACCGCCAAACGAGACGCTTTGCTAGAGCGCTACCGTCCCCAGGGCTTTGACTACGCGGGTAATGCAATGGACGACCTGGCCGTGTGGAGCGCCAGCCGCCAAGGTCTGATGGTGCGGCCCGAGCGCGGCGTGGCGGCCAAAGCCGCCACCATGGCCCACGTTCAGGCTTTTGGCAGCGCAGGCCCGGGCTGGCGGCCCTGGTTGCGCGCCCTGCGTCCGCACCAGTGGATGAAAAACCTGCTGATTTTTGTGCCACTGTTTGCCAGTGGACAGCTCAATGTGCCGCACTTGCTGGCGCTGGGTTTGCTGGCCTTTGTGGCATTTGGTCTGTGCGCCTCCAGCGTGTATGTACTCAACGACTTGCTGGATTTGGCCGAAGACCGGCAACACCCGCGCAAGCGCCTGCGCCCTTTTGCTGCAGGCACCCTGCCCTTACTGCACGGCTTGCTGGCTTGCCCGCTGTTGTTGTTGGCGGCCTTCAGCATTGGACTGGCCTTTTTGCCGCCTTTGTTTAACCTTTGCTTGGCGCTGTACTTCGGGTTGACCCTGACGTACTCGCTCAGCTTGAAGCAAATGGCGATTGTGGACGTGGTGGTACTGGCCCTGCTCTACACCCAGCGGATTGTGGCGGGCACTTTTGCGTTTGAATTGCCACCTACGTTTTGGCTGCTGGCCTTTTCGATGTTCATCTTTTTCAGCTTGGCCATGGTCAAGCGATATGGTGAATTGCATGGAGCCCGCAACCTATTAATGCAGGGCACGGTGCGGGGGCGGGGCTATATGCACAGTGACTTGGAAATCATTGCCTCGCTTGGTGCAGCTGCGGGCTACATTTCAGTGCTGGTGATGGCTCTATATGTGCAAGATAAAGCTACCAGCGTGCAATACCGTCAGCCCGAGTTATTGTGGTTGCTCTGCCCCTTGCTCTTATTTTGGATCAGTCGCATCTGGCTGCTCACGCACCGCGGCCAAATGCACGACGACCCGGTGGTATTTGCTATCAAAGACAAAACCAGTTTGGCCGTAGGTGCCGTGTTTTTAGCGATTCTCTGGGCCGCCAAGTGAGTTCAAGCCTGGGTTCCTGGGGGCGTTATCCGCAGTTCGCCCAGCAAGGCCGTGCCAGCTTTTGGCAAAACGAATTGCCCAGCAACTTGCGTGCCCTGCGCGAGCTGTATGGCAGCACCTTGGCTTACGGCCAAGGCCGCAGCTACGGTGACAGTTGCCTGGCCCAGAGCGGCCATGTCATGCCGATGCGCGGTCTAGACCGTTTTATCTCTTTCGATGTCCAAACCGGCGTCGTGCGTGCAGAAGCCGGACTCACGCTCGACGTACTGCTGCAGCATGGCGTGCCACAGGGGTGGTTTTTGCCCGTGACACCTGGCACGCGCTACGTGACCCTGGGCGGTGCCGTGGCCAATGACGTGCACGGCAAAAACCACCATGTGCAAGGTACTTTTGGCTGCCATGTGCGGGCATTCGGCTTGCTGCGCTCTGACCAAGATGAGGCGCTGCACTGCTCGCTGAGCGAAAACACCGAGCTCTTTCATGCCAGCATCGGTGGTCTGGGGCTCACAGGCATCATTAGCTGGGTGGAACTGCAATTGCGGCGCATTGCTTCGAGCACGATCAAAGTGCAGCGCCAGCGCTTTGGCAATTTGAGTGATTTTTTTGCACTCAGCGAGCGGTACGATCAAAGCCATGAATACACCGTGGCCTGGGTCGATTGCTTGGCCCAAGGCGCGACATTGGGGCGCGGCGTGTTTTTTGCTGGTCAGCACGCTACAGCGGGTGAGTTGGTGGCACATACCAATAAGCAATTGCGTGTGCCTTTTACACCGCCCATCTCTGCCGTCAATCGGCTGAGTTTGGGTGTTTTCAATGCACTGTATTTCCAACGCCATGCTGGCCCACCCCAGCATGGCAGCACGCCGTATGCGCCTTTTTTCTATCCGCTCGACGGCATTCAAGAATGGAACCGCATGTATGGGCCGTGCGGCTTTCAACAATACCAATGTGTGGTGCCGCGCGGCGAGGGCCCAGAGGCCATTACAGCTTTGCTCAATACCATAGCCGTATCAGGGCGTGGCTCTTTTTTGTCGGTGCTGAAGTTATGCGGAAATATTGCTTCGCCCGGCTTGTTGTCTTTTCCCATGCCGGGTGTGTCTTTGGCATTGGATTTTGCCCAGCATGCCGACTTGGGCGAAAAACTTTTCCCCAGGCTAGATGCCATTGTGCGGGAGGCTGGTGGCAGGCTCTACCCGGCCAAAGACGCGCACATGAGCGCCGCAGATTTTCAAATTTTTTACCCTGCGTGGCAGCAACTGGAGTCACTGCGCGACCCGGCCCTGCTGTCGCGCTTTTGGCAACGCACAACCCAACTATGAAAAACATTCTGATTATCGGCGCCAACTCGGCTATTGCCATGGCCTGTGCGCGGCGCTGGGCCCTGCAAGGCCCCAACTTCTTTTTGCTGGCACGCGATACGCAACGCTTGCAACAAAGCGCAGATGATCTGCGTGGTCGCGGTGCAAAACAAGTCGGCACCCATGCGCTGGATGTGCTCGACTTTGGCCAACATGCCCAGGCTTTGGAAGCTGCACGCAGCGCACTCAGCACGATCGATGTGGTGGTGTTGGCCCACGGCACCCTGCCCGACCAAAGCGCTTGCGAACAAGACGTGGCCTTGGCAATGCAAGAGTTTTCTGCCAACGGCATGAGCGTGATTGCCCTGCTCACCCGCTTAGCACCAATGTTCGAGCAACAGGGCAGCGGCTGCATAGCGGTGATCTCCTCAGTCGCGGGTGACCGTGGCCGCCCATCGAACTATCTGTATGGCTCTGCCAAAGCGGCGGTGAGCACCTTTTGCGAAGGCCTGCGCGCACGTTTGTACCGCAAGGGCGTGCATGTGCTGCTCATCAAGCCTGGCTTTGTAGCCACGCCAATGACGGCTGGGTTGAACCTACCCGCCGCGCTCACCAGCTCCCCCGAAAAAGTAGCAAATGACATTTGCAATGCGGTAGAAAAACGCAGCAATACGCTTTACACCGCTTGGTTTTGGCGCTACATCATGCTGATTATTCGGCACATCCCTGCTTTTGTATTTAAGAAAATTCGACTCTAAGCTGCCGGTCATGTTGAACGAAAAAATAATTTTGTGCGGCGGCGCCGGTTTGGTGGGCCAGAATCTGCTCAACCGTTTGCTGGACGCTGGCTATGGCCATATCGTGGTGATTGACAAACACCATGCCAACCTCAACATTCTTCGCCAACTGCATCCGCAAATCCGCGCCCTAGAGGCCGACTTGGCCGAGCCCGGCTCCTGGGAGGCGGAGTTTCTTGAGGCTACATCTGTGGTCATGCTGCAAGCTCAGATTGGTGGCATCGCGCAGCAAGCGTTTGTGCGCAACAACGTGGACTCTACGCGGCATGTACTAGGGGCTATCAAGCACTATGCAGTACCTTACTTGGTGCATATCAGTTCTTCTGTAGTCGAGTCTGCGGCCAACGACTTCTACACCGACACCAAAAAGCAGCAAGAAGACATGGTGCTAGCCAGCGACGTGCCCTGCGTAGTGTTGCGCCCTACCTTGATGTTTGGTTGGTTTGACCGCAAGCACTTAGGCTGGCTTTCGCGCTTCATGCAGCGTGTGCCGGTGTTTCCGGTTCCAGGCAAGGGGCGTTACATGCGCCAACCGCTTTATGTGGGCGATTTCGCGCGCATCATCATGAGTTGCATACAAGAGCGTACGGCAAATGGTGTGTACAACATTTCCGGGCACGAGCGGGTGGATTACATCGACATCATTCAAAGTATCAAGCGCGCTACCAAGGCCAAGACCCGCATCGCGCACATTCCTTACTCGCTGTTTTATTTTTTGCTCTGGCTGTGGTCCTTGTTTGATAAAAATCCACCCTTCACAACACAGCAACTCCAAGCCCTGGTAACCAAAGACGAGTTCGAAGTCATTGATTGGCCGAGTATTTTTGGCGTTCAGAACACTCCTTTTACACAAGCGGTAGAAGAAACCTTTAACGACCCGCGCTACAGCAGCGTGGTACTGGAGTTTTAAGCATGGGCCAACGCATTGCAGTGCTGGGCGCTGGTCCCATGGGATTGGCCGTAGCCTATGAATTGGTACAGCTCGGTCACCAACCGGTAGTGTTTGAGGCCGATGACCGCGTGGGCGGCATGACGGCCACCTTTGATTTTGGTGGCACTGAAATTGAGCGCTACTACCATTTTCATTGCACCTCAGACCATGCCTTTTTGCAAATGCTTGAAGAATTGGGTTTGCGACACCGCATGCATTGGGTGGAAACCAAAATGGGCTATTTCTACCAGGGGCGTATTCAGCCTTGGGGCAACCCTATGGCCTTGCTGCGCTTTCAAGGCCTCGGCTTAGTCGCTAAGTTTCGCTATGGTTTGCACGCTTTTTTATCAACCAAACGCAATAACTGGCAAGCGCTCGACAACCAAGACGCCGCGACTTGGATCAAACGCTGGGTGGGCCCTGAAGCATGGGAGGTGCTGTGGCGCAGACTGTTTGAATACAAGTTTTATGGCTACGCGAATAACCTGTCTGCCGCATGGATCTGGAGCCGCATACGGCGCATTGGCCGCTCGCGCTACAGTTTGTTCCGCGAAAAGTTGGGCGCGCTAGAAGGCGGCTCGGCCACACTGCTCCAAGCCATGGCAGAGCATGTTACCGCCCATGGTGGCCGTGTGCGCCTGCGTAGCCCAGTGCAAAGGGTGCGCATGGCACACGGCAAACTTGAGGGTTTAGAAACTGCCGAAGGTTTTGAAGCCTTTGCTACAGTCATTAGCACCGTCCCCCTGCCTTATGTGCCAGCCTTAATGCCAGACCTGCCAGAAGCGATTTTGAACGCCTTCAAGAGCCTGCATAACGTAGCCGTGGTCTGCGTCATCGTCAAACTGAGCAAGTCCCTTAGCCCCAACTTCTGGCTTAACACCAATGACCTTGAGATGGACATTCCTGGCTTGGTGGAATACACCAACTTGCGGGCTGTGAGCGATGCTAACGATCAACACGTTGTTTACGTACCGTTTTATATGCCTGGCGACCATGCCAAATATGCCGAACCCAATGAAGCGTTCTTAGACAAGGTGCGCTTGTACTTGAAAAAGATTAACCCGGCTTTGCAAGATGCAGACTTTATCGACATGCGGGCCAGCCGCTACCGCTTTGCCCAGCCTATTTGCGAACCGGGGTTTTTAAGCCGCTTACCGCCCGCCAAGCTACCAGTACAAGGCCTCTGGGTAGCAGACACGTCGCATTACTACCCCGAAGACCGCGGCATTTCAGAAAGCATCGGCTTTGGTCGCCAATTGGCCCGTGATGCAGTGGCGCATATGAACGCGCGGTAATGCACCGCTAGCTATGAAACCGAGCCCTCAATTCTTACGCTTCTTGTTCACTGGCGGCCTTGCAGCAGCCTTGAATTTTGGCAGCCGCATGGTGTTCAATCAATGGCTCAGCTATTCTTGGGCCGTGGTCTGCGCCTACTTGGTGGGCATGTGTACGGCATTTCTACTGGCACGCGCTTTTGTTTTTGCACCCAGCCAACATAGCCTGCAGCGCTCTGCGGCAATCTTTGCTGTGGTGAATGTATTTGCCATTGCACAAACTTGGCTGATCAGCATGGGCTTGGCGTACTACCTGCTACCCGCCCTGGGCTTGCGCCACTATGTGTTCGAGACTGCGCATGCGGTGGGAATTGTGGTGCCGGTGTTTAGCAGTTACCTTGGGCATAAGAAGTGGTCGTTTCGTTGAGCACCTCTGCTCCATTGGCTAAGCGCCGAACATCCACGCCAATGTATCTGTTAACGCAATCTGTGCTTGCGGCCCAAGCGCGGCATTCAGCTTGCCAGGATCACCGCACAACGTTTTCACTTCGTTGAATCGTACAAATGCGGGATTAATTTGCACTTCGAGGGCATAGCCAGCGATACGCGCCGCGATGTCCAGCACCTGCTGCAAAGTATGCGCTTGACCCGAACACACATTGAACACTTGGCCATTGGGCGCAAGCTCTAATAAGCGAGCATACGCAGACACCACACTACGCACATCAGAAAAATCACGCGCCACATCAAGATTGCCCAGCTCAATGACCCGCGCACCACGCTTGAAGTGGTTCACAATTTTTGGCAATAAAAAAATGTCCGACTGCCCCACTCCCGTGTAATTGAAGGGCCGAACCATGGTTATGGGCAAGCTGCCCATATACGTTCGGGCCAAGTACTCCATGGCAAGTTTGCTCACTGCGTAGTCGTTAGCAGGCTCGGGAGGCGTGTCTTCGGCAATCGGATTTACAAGGGTATTTCCATAAATATTGGCACTACTGGCCAGCAACACAGCCTTAGGTCGGCGTACACAAGCGCTCAAGGCCTCCAATAGATTGCGCGTTCCGACTACATTGGTTCTGTAAATCGCATCAGCATCTCCATGCGCTACAAATGAGATAGCAGCCAAATGAGCAACCACAAGCGGATTGTGGCTTTTTACAATATCTGCGAGCGCCTCGCGGTCGAGCAAGCTGCAGGCGTGCAGCTCATAGGGGCAGTCTTGCGCTGCAGCCTCAATGCCTACCACCCGGTAGCCTTGGGCTTCGAGCAAGGGTGCAAGGTAGCGGCCCGTGAAACCACCCAGGCCGGTGACCAAGGCGATGGGCCTGGTGCCGGTAAACACCATGCTCAAAATGAAACACCTGCTTGGTTGCGTCGCAAGTCAGCCTCGACCATCATTTGGCAAAGCTGCTCCAATGTAGTGGTCGGCACCCAGCCCAGTTTGATCTTTGCCTTTTCTGGGTCGCCAATGAGTAACTCAACCTCAGCAGGGCGGTAGAACTTGGAGTTGATACGCATAACGGTTTTACCTGTAGCGATATCAATGGCCGTTTCCGTCTCTGCACTGCCTTTAAATTCCACCACAATGCCAGCGCCTTTAAATGCCATGCGTACGAAGTCACGCACAGTCTCGGTTC
>CANFOR010000051.1 GCA_947448675.1 Betaproteobacteria bacterium | reverse complement strand
CATCGGGTCGTTCGTAGGTGGTGAAGCGCTTTTCGCAGCTCGCGCACTGTCGGCGGCGGCGGATAAAGTCGCCGTCTTCCGAGATGCGGGTGTCTACAACCTGGGTATCGGCATGGCTACAAAAGGGGCACTTCATGCGCGCTTGGGGCCCGGCTTAGCGGTAGACCGGAAAACGGGCCGTCAGGGCGTTTACCTTGGCACGCACGGCGGCAATGTTGGCTGCGTCGCGCGGATTGTCTAAAACGTCGGCAATCAGATGGGCCGTCATGCGCGCTTCTTCGTCCTTGAAGCCGCGTGTAGTCATGGCGGGGGTACCAATGCGCACGCCGCTGGTGACCATCGGCTTTTCGGGGTCGTTGGGGATACCGTTTTTGTTGATCGTCATGTGGGCATCGCCCAGCACCGCTTCGGCTTCTTTGCCGGTGATGTTTTTATTGCGCAGGTCAACCAGCATCAGATGGCTTTCCGTGCGGCCACTGACGATGCGCAATCCGCGCTGGGTCAGCGTTTCGGCGATCACTTGGGCGTTTTTCAGCACCTGCTGCTGGTATAGCTTGAACGATGGGTCAAGCGCTTCTTTAAATGCCACGGCTTTGGCGGCAATCACATGCATCAGCGGGCCGCCTTGCAGGCCAGGGAAAATAGCGCTGTTAATGGCCTTCTCGTGCTCTGCCTTCATCAAAATAATGCCGCCGCGTGGGCCGCGCAGGCTCTTGTGCGTGGTGCTGGTGACCACGTCGGCGTATGGAACCGGGTTGGGGTACACGCCTGCGGCGATCAGGCCAGCGTAGTGGGCCATGTCGACCATAAATATTGCGCCAACGGCTTTGGCAACTTTGGCAAAGCGTTCAAAATCGATAGCAAGAGAATAAGCACTGGCGCCCGCAATAATCAGTTTTGGTTTTTTCTCGTGCGCAAGGCGTTCCATTTGTTCGTAGTCAATTTCTTCCTTGGCGTTCAGGCCATAGCTCACTACATTGAACCATTTTCCGCTCATGTTCAGGGCCATGCCGTGCGTCAAGTGGCCACCCTCAGCCAAGCTCATACCCATGATGGTGTCGCCGGGTTTCAAGAAGGCCAGAAACACAGCTTCGTTGGCCGATGCGCCACAGTGCGGCTGCACGTTGGCGCAGTCGGCGCCAAACAGCTGTTTGACGCGGTTAATCGCCAGCGTTTCCGCTACGTCTACATTGATACAACCGCCGTAGTAGCGCTTGCCAGGGTAGCCTTCGGCGTATTTGTTGGTCAGCTGGGTGCCCTGGGCGGCCATCACCGCGGGCGAGGCATAGTTTTCGCTGGCAATCAGCTCAATGTGGTGCTCTTGGCGAGCGTTTTCGGCTTCAATCGCGGCCCACAGTTCGGGGTCGGTCTGGGCGATGGTGATATTGCGGTTAAACATGGTAATGGCAGTCCTGTTTCTCAGGGGTTGGCTGCCCAGGCGAACGGCTAAAACGCACGCACCGCTTTACGCAAGGGTGGCACGGTACGCTTCCTAGTGGTTGGGGCTAACTGTGGTTTAAACAGTCTGCCGGGTGTCCACGTCAGCAGGCCCAGGTCTTGTTGAAATGGGGCTCTGCCTATCGCCAGTTGCGTACCAGCTTAGTGTAGCCGAGTCCAAAGCACCGCCAGAGGTGCACCCAGTTCGCGCTAGTCGATCAAGACTGGCCGACTGCCGCTACTTTTTCGATAGCTGGAGCCGGGCTAGTGCTGGGCGCTTCGGGCAGGGCGGTGGGCACCACCGTCGGCGCGTTCAGGGGAATGGCCTTGCCCTGGGCGACCAAGCGCAGACGCCCCAATTCAGCCAAGACCTTGGCGGCATAACCGCCGTCCTCTGAGCTGCTTGCGCCCACGTACTGGTGCAAGCCACCCTCTACCGAACCCGCACGGGTGATGCATTCTTGCAGCACCTTCACGCCTACGCGCAAATTGGTTATCGGGTCGAAAGCCGCGAGCTTGCCGCCGTAGTTGTCGTATTTCTCGGTGTGCACACTGGTCATGACCTGCATCAGGCCTTGCGCGCCCACTGGGCTTTGCGCAAACGGGTTAAAGCCCGACTCAATCGCCATTACGGCCAAGATCAGTGTGGGCTCCAGGTGCGCCTTATTGCCTACCTCATAAGCGGCCACCACCAAAGCGCTCAGAGGCTCTGGGGCTACCTTGTATTTTTTGCTGAGCCAATATGCCAAAGCCGCCTGCTGTTTGGGCAGCTCTTTAGGGTTGGTCGCCGTGGCCCGGTCTATGGCATCGGGCTCACTGGCAACTATGCTGGTTACATCTTGCCTTGCTTGCAACCAGCCCATGAGCTGGGTTTCGCCCACTTGGCGCAAGTCGGCACGGGCACTCAGGGTTACCGTTGCAAATGCCACGGCCAAGCCCAACAGAGCAAAACCATTGTGGGTAATTTCAAAAAAGCCTTGGGCCACATCAGTGGCAAAGGTGCGCAGGCCGGAGCCTAATTTGCTTAACGCTGTCATAGCACTTCCTCTTCTCGCGTGGCTGGCTGCGGGCTTGCTCTCGTGGGGAGCCTTACCAACATAAGCCGCGTTTGTTTGGGTACGCCATCACCTTCTAGCTCAGGCCCGTGGGGCCGTTTTATTGCACAGAGGCGATTCAAGCCGGGTTCGGCAGCGGATTCGGGGAGTCCCTCTTTTTCAGGAACTGGCGGATTGTAGGTTGGCTCTAAATGCCAAGTCAACCATATCAATTCAATTTGATATGCAAATTGACGCTAAACTGAATTTGTTCGGCGATCGAGCCGGGGAGCGCATAAATTGCTTGCTATTGCGCTGCGCTAGGGCTATTGTGAGGGTGCTTGCTTTGCGCAAGCATCTGCTGCCACTTCGGTGTCGGCCCCACTGGGAGCAATCCATTGCTTCCACCGCAGCGCAAGACTATTACCTCCTTGCCTGCGAACCCCGACGGCTGGGGTTTCCCCACCGTCAAGCCCGACCGGCACGCCTGCAGGGCAACCCGGTCGGGCTTTCTTTTGGGGCTTTTCGCAGCGCAAAAAAACAGTCGCCAAAGCGCCCAAAACCCGCCAAACTAAATCCCGGCGAAAATACGCGCTTAGGCGCTGGTTTGCAGCGTCTTCTTTTTGTCTGTTGTCCATGCTCAGTTTTTCCAAATTGCTCCCTGCGTCTAAACCCGAAAACAAAACCGCCGTGAACCTACCTAACACCAAGGCGCCCGAGGCGCACCCGCTCGACGCACTCACCGGCGGCGCATTTTCTGCCGCTACTTCGGGCGAACGCGCTGCGCGCATCCGCGAATGGCTGGCCAGAAACCCCAGCTCCGAGCAGATGCAAGAAGTCTTCAAAGACCTCAGCACCCGCGACAAAGGCGCTGCCAAACCGCTGCGCGAAAAACTCGACGAACTCAAACGCGCCAAAGGCCAAGAAGCCATTGCCGCCGAATGGGCCGTCAAAGCGCAAGCCCTGCTGGGCCTGACCAAGATCAACATCGCCGACGCCCTGGCCTGGCAGCGCGACGCCGCCAAAGCGGGCGCGCCGCTGTCACGCGAGCCGCTGGCCGCGCTCAAAACCCAGCTGGCCGAGCGCGTCAAATCGGTCGAAGACCTGCAACACCGCGCCCAGGTGCAGCGCGAGGCCGCCGTGCTCTTGGCCCACCGCATCGAGCTGCTCTCGACCAAACCCTGGCGCGACGCGCAAGCCGTGTGGGAGCCCCTGCGCGCCGACATCGCCCATTGGCAAGCCCAGGCCGATGCCCTGCTGGCCGACGCCCAGTGGCCCAGCGTAGACGCCAAATACACGCCTTTGCTAGAGGGCTCGCGCACCCAGCTCTTGGTGGTGTGGGACGCCTTTCAAAGCGCGCTGTCGCAAGCCGTGGCCGCTGCCGACGACGCTGCAGCACCCCTGCCGCCGGTGCCCGTGTGGGCCGACGAGCTGCGCGTAGCGCGCGGCGTGCCGCTGGAGCCCGCCAAACCCAAAGTAGACCCTGCAATTTTGAAAGAAATGCGCGAGAAAGCTGCGCTGGCTGTGCGTGAGGCGCTATTAAAATTAGAGCAAGAAGTGAGTGAGGGCCACGGCAAAGCCACGCCCAAAGCTGCCGCCGAACTGCGCAACCAACTCAAAGAACACGGCAAACTGATCGACAGCGCCCTTGAAAACCAAGCCCATGCCGCACTGGGCGCTGCAGGCGAGCTAGAAGGCTGGCAGCGCTGGCGTGCCGACCAACTGCGCGAGGAGCTGGTTGGCAAGGCCGAGGCCCTGCTCAAGCAGCCCGAAGGCCAGCTCTACGGCGGCCGCAAAATGCAAGAGGTGCTGCGCCATTTGCGCGAACAGTGGAAGACCACCGACCAAGGCGGCGTGCCCAACCACGCCCTGTGGAAGCGTTTTGACCACGCCTGCAACGAGGCCCATAAAGTGGTCGAGCTGTGGCTTGACAAAGTCAAGGCCGAGTCGGCCGAGCACAAGGCCCAGCGCTTGGCCCTGATCGAAGAAATCAAAGCCTTCACCGCCGCCTGCGCTGCCCGCACCGAGCCCCACGAGTGGAAGGCCTTTAGCCGCGCTCTGCACGCATTGGGTGACCGCTGGCGCGACGGCGGCCACGTGGGCGAAAAGATTTTTGCCGAGATCCAGCCCCTGTACAAAGAGGCCATCAAGGTTGCCGCCGCGCCGCTCGAGGCCGAGCAAAAAGCCAGCACCCTGCGCCGCCAGGCCATGATCGAAGAGGCCACCGCCCTCGGCGCCCAGCCGATGATGCGCGTGGACGCCGTGCGCAGCCTGCAACAGCGTTGGCAGCACGAGGCGCAAAGCGTGCCGCTGGAGCGCAAGTTCGAGCAAAAGCTATGGGATGCCTTTCGCAAGCCGATTGACGACGCCTTCAACCGCAAAACAGCCGAGCGTGAGAAAGCCGCCGAGGCTCTGGGCGAGCACGACAAACGGGTGCTTGAAGCCTCCAAAGCGCTCGACGCCGCCACCCAAAGCGCCGACGCCGGAGCCATCCGCGCGGCCATGCAAAACCTGGAAGCAGCGCTGCGCGGCCAAAGCCTGGCCCAAGGCGTGGTGCAAGCGGCAGAGACCGCGCAAGCCGAGCAAAAAACCGTGCAAAGCAGCGCCAACAGTGCGGGAGCAGCTACAGAAGTTGTAGCAAGCGCAAACACCGAGCAGGCCAGCGCGCCTGCCAGCGATGCTGCAGCACCAGCTACAGCTGAAACAGCAGGCGAGGGCGTTGCCGCCCCCGCCGAAGCTACCCCAGCCATGCCCGTTGCGCCACCCAAGCCCGTTAAAGCCGTGGTTGCCGTGCGCGGCGACGACCGCCCCGGCGCGCGCAAAGCCGAGAGCGCAGCCCCCGCCCGTGGTGGCAAGTTTGGCGACAAAGCCGGTGGCCGCGACAGCCGAGATGGCCGCAGTGGCCCCGGAGCAGGCGCGCGTGCCCCCGCGCCCGGCGACAACCGCTTTGTTGACCCGCGCCGCAGCGAAGGCCGAGGCGAGCGTGGCAGCTTTGGTGCCGATCGTGGACAAGAGCGCGGCAATGAACGCGAGCGCTTTGAAGAGCGTGGCCCGCGCTTGGGCGACGCCGCCTTCCGCGCCCAGCGCGAGGCCATCGAGCATGCGCAAACGGCCCTGAAAAAGCTGGCCATGCAAGCCCATGGCGAAGTGCTCACGCGCTTGCTCACGGCTTGGGAACAGCGCAGCGCCGCCGAGCTGCCCAGCGCGCAAGACCTGGGTGGCCGCATCAACGCCGCGGGCCGCACCGCCTGGGCCCAGGCCCTGGGGCAAGCCGCGCAAGGCGAGGCGAACAGTGGCGAAGCCGCGCAAAGTCTGCTGCGCTTAGAGATGGCCGCCGAGCTGCCCACGCCCGCCGAGCACATTAACGCGCGCCGCGCCCTGCAACTGCAGCTGCTCACCCGCCGCAACGACCCACCCCCCGCGCAAACCTGGGCGATTGACACCACCAAGGTGCTGGCTGCCAGCTTTGACGCAGGACAAGCGCGCCGCCTGCAAAACGCGCTCAAGGCCTTACTCAAGCGCTAGGCTTGACCCCGTCCGCTTCATGCAGCATGATGGCATGCAATTTTTGAAAGGCGCGCCATCATGCTCAAAGAAGTCGGTGCCAGCGGCCAGATCTCGCTGGGCAAAAAATACGCAGGCCAGTTGTTTGACGCCGCCTTTCACCCCGACGGCCGCGTTGAATTGGTGCCCATGAAGGCCGTGCCCGACGTGAAGCCACAGCCAGCCAACGCAGCCGCAAGCCCTGCTGAGCCCCGCAGCAGCGACGGCTGGCTCGCGCCCGAGCGCCTGGCTGCCCGCAAAGCCGCACGCGAGCGCAGCCCCGAAGAGCGTACGCGCTTGGCGGCGCAGTCGGAAGCTGAAAACAAAGGTGCCATTGATGCGATGAACCGCCATTACCAAGAAGTTGGCAGCATGGGTTGGCGCATCTACGAATGGCGGAAAAGCCAAACACTTTTGGCAGCACCAGAAGCGGCCTCGCCTAGCCACCCCAAACCCCCATCTGCGAAGCGCCGGGCAGCCTGATGGCACAGTTTGACGTATACCACCATCCCATCGAAGAATGGCGCGCCTTGCAGCCCTATGTGGTGGACGTGCAAAGCTCCTGGGTGCAGGGCTCCGACTTGCGCCTCACCGTGCCCTTGCTGCGTAAAAACCTAGGCGCTAGCGCCAGCCGACTGTACCCCCAGCTCACGGTGCAGGGCGAAGCCCTGGTGCTCGACACTTTGGGCATGGCGGCCTACCCCGTGCAAGATTTGCGCGCCCGCGCAGGCAGCTTGCAAGCCGCGAGCGAAGCCATCTGCGCCGCGCTGGACTATGCCCTTTACGGCTACTAGGCGCGCCGCATGAGCCCCCAAGACTTCATCGCCAAATGGGGCTCAAATGGCCCAGCAGCGGGCTTAAACGAGCGCCAAGGGGCCCAGCCCCATTTCATGGATTTATGCGCCTTGCTGGGCGTTCCTACGCCCGGCAGCGCGGGCGACTACGTGTTCGAGCAAGGCACCCAAGTGCTGGGCGAGGCGCGCGGCTACGCCGACGTGTTTTTGCGCGACCACTTTGCCTGGGAGAACAAAGCCCCCGGCAAAGACCTCGACGCCGCGCTGCGCCAACTGCGCAACTACAGCATGGCCCTGGGCAACCCACCCCTGCTGGTGGTGTGCGACCGTTTAACCATTCGCATCCACACCGCGTTTAACGGCCACCCCAGCGAAGTGCACACCGTGCAGCTGAAAGAGCTGGCCGAGCCTGCTAAGCAAAGCCTGCTGCGCCGCTTGTGGACCGACGTTGAGAGCTTTCGCCCGCGCATCACCAGCCGCGACATCACCGAGGCCGCGGCCAAAAGCTTTGCCACCCTGGCCGACCGCCTGCGCAAAGACGGCAACCACCCCGACCAAGTGGCCCACTTCCTGACCCAATGCCTGTTTTGCTTTTTTGCCGAAGACGTGGGCCTGCTGCCCCGGCGTATGTTTGAGGGCTTGGTCAACAACCGCAAACTCACCAGCGCCATGCTCGGCGCGGGCTTGCTCAACCTGTTTAACACCATGCGCACCGGCGGCATGTACGGCAATGACAACATTCCCTGGTTCAACGGCGGCCTGTTCAAAACCGTGCAAGTGCCCGAGCTTGACCTGATGGACGTGAGCGAGCTGCGCAAGGCTGCCGCGCTCAACTGGAGCGCCATCGACGTCTCCATCTTCGGCACCCTGTTCGAGCGCGGGCTCGACCCAGCTAAGCGCAGCCAACTCGGCGCGCACTACACCGACCCGGCCACCATTCAGCGCATCATCGAGCCCGTGCTCGAACGCCAATTGCTACAAATATGGGAGCGGCTAACGCCCGCCCTGCAAGCCTCTCTGGCCAAAAGCAAGAAAAAGAACGACGCCGCCTACCAAGCCGCGCAAGCCCAGTTCATCACCTGGCTCGACCAGCTGAAAAACTTTCGCGTGCTCGACCCAGCCTGCGGCAGCGGCAACTTTTTGTTCCTCGGCCTCAAGGCGCTGAAAGACATCGAACACCAAAGCCACCTGGCCGCTGAAAAGCTCGGCCTCGAGCGCCAAGCCGACCTGGTCACCGGCCCACACAACATGCTTGGCATCGAGCTGAACGAATACGCCGCCGAGCTGGCCCGCGTCACGGTGTGGATCGGCGAACTGCAGTGGCGCATGGCCCACGGCTACGAGTTCAAAACCAACCCCGTGCTCGAGCCGCTGGACAACATCGAGCACCGCGACGCGCTGATAACGCAAGTCGCTGCACGCGCCTCCAACACCGCTCCCACCAAGGCGCAAGCGGCTCACCATGAGCCTGTCGAAGGGCCGCCCAGCTACGTCGAGGCCGACTGGCCCTGGGCCAGCATCGTCATTGGTAATCCACCGTTTTTGGGTGACAAGCGCATGCGTACCGAGTTGGGCGATACATATACCGAGGCTTTGCGCAAAGTCTATGAAGGACGTGTGCCGGGCGGGGCAGATTTGGTGACGTATTGGTTTGAGAAAGGGCGTACAGCCTTAGAAAAACATGGGTTAGGCGCCGCAGGTTTTGTGGCTACGCAGTCGGTACGTGCGGGAGCAAACCGAAAGGTGTTGGCTCGAATTTGTCACACCAGCCGCATTTACCAAGCATGGAGCGACATGCCTTGGGTCAACGATGGTGCTGCCGTTCGAGTGTCCTTGGTTTGTTTTGGTTGGGGCGGAAATGGCTGCATCTTGGACGATATGCATGTTCCAAAAATAACAGCAGGTCTTTCCAACGGTGCGTCACTGGATTTGACCCAAGCCTTGCCTTTGCACGAGAACCTCGGGTATTGCTTTGTCGGTTCGCAGAAAGGGGGAGCTTTCGAGGTGAGTGGCTTTCTTGCACGCAGCTGGCTCGCACTGCCCAATGTGAATGGTCGCAGCACATCCGAAGTCGTGCGACCTTGGGCGAACGGGCAAGACCTTACGCGACGCAGCAGCGATCAATGGATCGTAGATTTTGGAAACGACATGTCTGAAAGCGAAGCATCGCAGTTCGACACTCCGTTTGCGTACATCGTTAAAGTCGTCAAATCTGCTCGCAAGGGAAACCGCGAGGCTGCATCAGATCGTTACTGGTGGCTGCACCAGCGGCCAAGACCAGAGATGCGTTCCGCATTGAAGCGTTTGAGCCGTTTCATCGCCACGCCACGCGTTGCAAAGCATCGGTTTTTTGTCTATCTCAGTGTTGCAGTGCTCGCAGACTCACGCGTTTGTGCCATTGCGCGTGAAGATGATTTTGCACTCGGCGTGCTATCCAGCCGCATCCACGAAGTCTGGTCTTTGGCAAATGCCTCTATGCACGGCGTGGGCAATGACCCAACCTACAACGCCAAATCTTGCTTCGAAACCTTCCCCTTCCCCCCAGGCCTCACGCCCGCCGACACCGCCAGCCAGCAGACCGAGCAGCTACCCAGCGGGGCCTGCATTCCAGCGGGGCTTTCAGAGGAAAAAGTGTCTGCGACGCCCGCCGATAGTGCGTTGGCAGCTAGCAAAAATATAGCAATCGGCGCTTCGCCCAAGGCCCATGCGGTGGCCATTGCGCAGGCGGCGCACCGGCTCAACGCGCTGCGCGAGGCCTGGCTTAACCCGCCGGAGTGGACGCAGCGCTTGCCCGAGGTGGTGCCGTTGGGGTTGGCTCGCTCGCCGTACCCCGAGCGCGTTGTGCCGCGCGCGGGCCACGAGGCGGCGCTGGCCGAGCGCACCCTGACCAAGCTCTACAACCTGCGCCCCCAGTGGCTCGCCGCCGCGCACGAGGCCCTAGACGCCACCGTGGCAGCCGCCTACGGCTGGGCCGACTACAGCCCCGCCATGGCCGACGACACGCTCTTGCAGCGCTTGTTGGCGCTGAATGCCCTGCGGGCAGAACCTTAAGCCAGCACTTCTAGCAACCTGTCGAGCCCGCCCGCGTTAATGGCCACCATGGCCTGCTCGCGCACGGTGGGTTTGGCGTGGTAGGCCACCGATAGCCCGGCAATGCCCATCATGGGAAGGTCGTTGGCGCCGTCGCCCATGGCGATGGCTTGGCTGGGAGTGATGCCCAGTTGCGCGCAGGTTTGCTGCAGCATGGTGCGCTTTTCTGCGCCGTCGCAAATGTCGCCCCAGGCTTGGTCGACCATGCGGCCGGTGAGCAGACCGTCTACCACTTCGAGCACATTCGAGCGGGTGTAGTCCACGCCAAGGGTGTCGCGCACGCGGTCGGTGAAGTAGGTGAAGCCGCCGCTGACCAAGAGCACTTTCATGCCCGCAGCTTTGCACATTGCCACCAAAGTCGCCGCACCCGGGTTGAGTTGCAAACGCTCGCGGTAGACCTGCTCCATGTACGCCACTCGCACGCCGCGCAGCAGGGCCACGCGGCGGCGCAGGCTGTCTTTGTAGTCGGTGATCTCGCCGCGCATGGCGGCCTCGGTAATGGCCGCCACCTCGGCCTTGCGCCCGGCGGCGTCTGCAATTTCGTCGACACACTCGATGTTGATGAGGGTCGAGTCCATGTCGAAGGCGATCAGCTTGAAGTCGCGCAGGCGCAGGGGGGGCGTGAAGCCTTGGATGACCAAGTCGGGGGCGAATTCGGTAGCGTGCATGGGCGTAGATTGCTATAAATTGAGTAGCTGCATACGCTTATTTTTTGCGCTTTGCAGGGCGTTTTTCTGCTTGCAGCCAGTTCTCCAGGCGCAGGCTGGGCACTTGTTCAAAGGCGCTGTCGGCGCTGACCAAAATAGCGTCTAAAGCCAGCGCGTGGGCGGCGATGAGCAGGTCGTTGGCGCTCAAGGGTTTGCCTGTGCTCTCGAGCCCGGTGCGCAACTGGGCGTAGTGCGGCCCCACGCTGGGCTCAAGGGGCAGCACCTTCAGGTAGCGCATTTGCACCGCGTAGGCGGCTTGGAGTTTGGCCGAGCCTTTGCGCGCGATGCCGTAGAGCAATTCGCATTGCACGATGGCGCTGATGGCGAACTCGCAGCCTTCGGCGGCGTTGGCGCGCTGTTGCAGGGCCTGCTGCACAAGGCCCTGGGGTTCGCGCATCAGGTCGCTGACGATGCTGGTGTCGAGCAGGTAGAGCCCGTGCGCGCTCACGCTCACGCAGCCGCCTCGGTCAGGTCGATGCTGTCGAGCGGTGGCAGGCCGGTGTCAACATCGGGGAATGCGTCGTCGCAAGGGCCGAGCTGGGCCAGCTCGGCGAGCATGGCCAGCATGGCCGCGGGGGAGCCCTTTTCAAAGGCGGGCTTGACCAGCTCGATCACCAAGCGGCTGCCTTCTTGGCGGATGAGAACCTCATCGCCCTGTAGCTCAAATTCTTTGGGAATGCGCACAGCTTGGTTCGCGCCATTGCGAAACAAGCGGGCGTGGCGCACCGCGCCAACTTCATAGCCCGCCAGATTGTCAGAGGCGAGCAAAGGCGGGTTGGCTGCGGCAGAAGGGTAGGGCGGGGCAGGTCGCGGGCTCATGGCGGTCTCCTAGAAAACCTTCTTTGAATCGAGCCAGCATTTTAACATAGGCATTGGCATATGTTACGCATCAACAGCCGCCACCCCCACCTTGGGCTGGCCCAAGCTACGCAGCACATCGCGCACCATCTGGGCCCGGGCTTTGGGGTCGGGCAGCTCGCGCTCGATGCGCAGCTTTTCGTTGCCCGCCAGCTTGATGTGCTTGTTTTTCTGGATCAGGCTGATGATGTTCATCATCTCGACCGGCGGGTCTTTTTTGAAGGTGATGTGGATCACGCCCGGCGCAGCATCAACCTTAACCACGCCATAAGGCCGGGCGATGACGCGCAGGCGGTGCACGTCGATCAGGGTTTGCGCCTGGGGTGGCAGCTTGCCAAAGCGGTCGACAATTTCCTCGAGCAGGCTGTCGATTTGCTCGGGGTTTTTGGCGGTGGCCAGCTTTTTGTAGAAAGACAGGCGCAGGTGCACATCGCCGCAATAGTCGTCGGGCAGCAGGGCCGGGGCGTGCAGGTTGATCTCGGTGGTGGCACCCAGCGGGCTGAGCAAGTCGGGCTCGCGCCCCGCCTTGAGTGCGGCCACGGCTTCGGTCAGCATTTCGTTGTAGAGCTGAAAACCCACCTCGAGCATATTGCCGCTTTGGCTCTCGCCCAGCACCTCGCCCGCACCGCGAATTTCTAAGTCGTGCATGGCCAGGTAAAAGCCGCTGCCCAGTTCTTCCATACCTTGAATTGCGTCGAGCCGCTGCTGGGCCTGCTTGGTCAGGCTCTCTTTGTCGGGCACCATCAAGTAGGCATAGGCTTGGTGGTGGCTGCGGCCCACGCGTCCGCGCAACTGGTGCAACTGCGCCAGGCCAAACTTGTCGGCGCGGCTCATGACGATGGTGTTGGCGGTGGGCACGTCGATGCCGGTTTCGATAATCGTCGAGCACAGCAGCAGGTTGTAACGCTGGGCCACAAAGTCGCGCATCACCGCTTCGAGCTGGCGCTCGGGCATTTGGCCGTGGGCAATGGCGATGCGTGCCTCGGGCAAAATTTCTTCGAGCTTTTGGCGGCGGTTCTCTATCGTCTCCACCTCGTTGTGCAAAAAGTACACTTGGCCGCCGCGCTTCAATTCGCGCAGCACCGCCTCGCGGATCACGCCGGTGCCTTCGGTGCGCACAAAGGTTTTGATGGCCAGGCGGCGCTGCGGCGCGGTGGCGATCACGCTCAAATCACGAATGCCCTCGAGCGCCATGCCCATGGTGCGCGGGATCGGCGTGGCGGTGAGCGTGAGCACATCGACCTCGGCACGAAACTGCTTCATGGCCTCTTTGTGGCGCACGCCAAAGCGATGCTCTTCGTCGATGATCAAGAGGCCCAGGTTTTTGAACTGGGTCGATTCACTCAGCAGCTTGTGCGTGCCAACCACAATGTCGACAGTGCCGTCGGCTATGCCTTTGATAGCAGCCGTGATCTCTTTACCCGAGCGAAAGCGCGAAACCTCGGCCACCTTCACCGGCCACTTGCTGAAACGGTCCACCAGGGTTTGGTAATGCTGCTCGGCCAGAAGCGTGGTGGGCGCCAACAAAGCCACTTGCCGCCCGCCGGTCACGGCAATGAAGGCTGCGCGCAAGGCCACCTCGGTCTTGCCAAAGCCCACGTCGCCGCAAACCAAGCGGTCCATCGGGCGCGGGCTGATCATGTCTTGGATCACGGCATGGATGGCGGCGCGTTGGTCGGGGGTTTCGTCAAAGCCAAAATCGTTGGCAAAGGTTTCGTAGTCAGAAGGGCTGTAACGGAAGGCATGGCCCTCGCGCAGGGCGCGGCGGGCGTAGATGTTGAGCAGCTCGGCGGCCGAGTCGCGTACCTGCTCAGCCGCGCGGCGTTTGGCCTTCTCCCACTGGCCGCTTCCCAGGCGGTGCAGGGGCGCTTCGTCGGCGCTCACGCCGGTGTAGCGGCCCACCTGCTGCAGTTGGCTCACCGGCACATAGAGCGTGGCTTGGTCGGCGTATTCGATGTGCAAAAACTCTTGCAGCGCGGGCGAGCCATCGGGCGCTTTTTGCCCCACGTCCATGTTGATGAGGCCGCGGTAGCGGCCAATGCCGTGTGCGCTGTGCACCACCGGGTCGCCCAGGTTCAGCTCGCTCAGGTCTTTGATGAGGGCTTCAACGTCGCTGACCTGCTCTTGCTTTTTGCGGCGGCGCGTGCTGGGGCCAGCGGCAAACAGCTCGGTTTCGGTAACAAAGTCGATGCCCTGCTCCATCCAGCTAAAGCCCACATTCAATGCGGCGCTGGCAATGCCCAGCTTTTCGCTGCTGGTTTGAAAGTCTTCGAGCGAGTCAAAACTGGGCGGGCTCAAATGGCTGGCGCGCAAAAAGTCGAGCAGGCTCTCGCGCCGACCATCGCTCTCGGCCAATAGCAAAACGCGGTGCTGCGTATTGCGCAAATGTTCTTTG
>CANFOR010000050.1 GCA_947448675.1 Betaproteobacteria bacterium | reverse complement strand
GCTTGGGTATCAGCGCACCCGGTGGCGAAGAGCCCAATGGAGCCACTGAGCATGCCGGCTGATGCGCTTTGGGCCGACGGTTGGTACCGCTACGCGCGGCATTTGGCTTCGCCCAATTTTGGCCCGCGCCCAGCCGATCCGGTGGTGGACTTGCTGGTGATTCACTCGATTAGCTTGCCGCCAGGTCAGTATGGCGGCAGCGAAATATTCGACTTGTTTACCAACACCCTGGACTGGCAGGCCCATGTCTATTTTGAAAGCATACGCGGCATGCAGGTGTCAGCCCATTTTTTGGTACGCCGCAATGGCGAGTTGTGGCAGTTCGTTGGCTGCGACGACAGGGCTTGGCATGCAGGGGCCTCGCGATACCGCGGCCGCGCCAACTGCAATGACGACTCGATTGGTATTGAACTCGAGGGACTAGAAGGCACAGCCTTTGCGCCCGAGCAGTATGAATGCCTAGAGGCCTTGGCGGCGGCCTTGGCGCAGCGCTACCCCATCAAGCATGTGGCTGGGCATGAGCATATTGCGCCGGGCCGCAAGGCCGACCCTGGTGCGGGTTTCGATTGGCCTGGCTTGCAGGCCCATTTGGCCTGGCCCGCGCGTTGTTTTCCGCCCGCTTGAAGCGCCGATAGTGTAAAAAAGCTGCCATGCGCGCGCGCACTGAGCACTAAGGATATACACTAGCCCTAGTGGGTTGAATTGGCTTTGAACACCATATATAGTGTCTACAGAGTTCAATAGGTTCGCGCTGCGTCGTTCGCAAGCTGCCCATACCGCCTACCAACAGTCGCCAAAATTGCCGCCAAAAATTAGAAAGCCGAGGAAACCATGCAAATCGCAGTCAATGATGTGAAAGCCCAGCCAGGCGCAGCCCAACGTATGGGTGCATCCGACAGTGCAGGAACCGTAGCAAGCCAGGCGCTTGCTAACTACCAAATTATTCGGCGCAACGGCGCCGTAGTCCCATTTGAGCCCAACAAAATCGCCATTGCCATGATGAAGGCCTTTCTGGCCGTGCATGGCACGCAGGGCGCTGCGTCTGCCAGTGTGCGCGAAACCGTAGACGGTTTGACGCAGTCGGTGATTCGTGCCATGGTGCGCTCGCGTCCGGGTGGTGGCACCTTCCATATTGAAGATGTGCAAGACCAAGTGGAATTGGGCTTGATGCGCGGCAGCCACCATGAAGTGGCCCGCGCCTATGTGCTCTACCGCGAGAAGCGTACCAAAGAGCGCGCCAGTCAAACGGCTACCCCTGCCAAAACGGCGCAAGTCATTCAAGTGATGGACGGCGGTAAGCGCGTGGCATTGGACTTGGCGCATATTCAGGGCCTGATTGAATCGGCCTGTGCGGGCCTGGGTGCCGATGTACGGCACGAGCCCATCATGTCGGAGACCCTGCGCAATTTGTACGACGGCGTGCCCATGGACGAGGTCTACAAAGCTTCGATCTTGGCTGCCCGCACATTGATTGAAAAAGACCCCGACTACACCTACGCCACTGCACGCCTGCTGCTGCACACCATTCGGCGTGAGGTTTTGGAAGCAGAGGTTGCGCCTTCGGAGATGCAAGCCTTGTATCCCGATTATTTTGGCAAGTTCATCAAGCGCGGCGTAGAGGCCGACTTGCTCGATGAAAAGCTGTTGCAGTTCGACCTGAAGCGTTTGGGCGCAGCACTCAAAGCCGATCGCGATTTGCAATTTGATTACCTGGGTTTGCAAACCCTGTACGACCGCTATTTCTTGCACGTGCGCAAAATCCGCATTGAGCTGCCACAGGCCTTCTTCATGCGCGTGGCCATGGGTTTGTCTTTGAACGAGATCGACCGCGAAGCGCGAGCCATTGAGTTCTATGAGGTGTTGTCGAGCTTTGACTTTATGTCCAGCACGCCCACTTTGTTTAACAGCGGAACCCAGCGCGCCCAGCTGTCTAGCTGCTACCTAACCACGGTGCCCGACGATTTAGATGGCATTTATGAGTCGATCAAAGAGAACGCCCTGCTGTCTAAATTTGCGGGCGGCTTGGGCAACGACTGGACGCGCGTGCGTGCTTTGGGCAGCCACATCAAAGGCACCAATGGCGAGTCGCAAGGCGTCGTGCCTTTCTTGAAAGTGGTCAACGACACGGCAGTTGCGGTGAACCAAGGCGGTAAGCGCAAAGGCGCGGTCTGCACCTACTTGGAAACTTGGCACT
Source organism: Betaproteobacteria bacterium (assembly GCA_947448675.1). Taxonomy (GTDB): domain Bacteria; phylum Pseudomonadota; class Gammaproteobacteria; order Burkholderiales; family Burkholderiaceae_C; genus CANFOR01. Next base: position 11,902 of record CANFOR010000050.1, on the reverse strand, counting down.
TGGACATGGAAGAGTTTTTGGAGTTGCGTAAAAACACCGGCGACGACCGTCGCCGTACGCACGACATGAACACCGCCAACTGGATTCCCGACCTGTTCATGCGCCGCGTCATGGAAAAAGGCGAATGGACTTTATTCTCGCCTTCCAACGTGCCAGACTTGCACGACAAATTTGGCATTGAGTTTGAAACAGCCTATGTGGCCTACGAAGAAAAAGCCCGGCGCGGTGAGATCAAGCCCAGCAAGACCCTGCAGGCCACCGATATGTGGCGCAAGATGCTGACCATGTTGTTTGAAACGGGCCACCCATGGATCACCTTCAAAGACGCCTGCAATATTCGCTCGCCCCAGCAGCATACCGGCGTAGTGCATTCGTCCAACTTGTGCACTGAAATCACGCTCAATACCAGCGACACCGAAACCGCAGTGTGCAACTTGGGTTCGGTCAATTTGCTGCAGCACCTGAAAAACGGTGCGATCGACCATGACAAGCTCAAGAAGACCATCACCACTGCCATGCGCATGCTGGACAACGTGATCGACATCAACTACTACGCTGTCAAGAAGGCGCGCGACTCCAATGTGCGGCACCGTCCGGTGGGTCTGGGCATCATGGCTTTCCAAGATTGCCTGTACGAACTGCGTGTGCCCTACGCCAGCAATGAGGCGGTGGAGTTTGCTGACAAGTCCATGGAGGCGGTTTGCTATTACGCTTACTGGGCTTCGACCGAATTGGCGCGCGAGCGTGGCCGTTACGCCAGCTATCCAGGCTCTTTGTGGGACCAAGGCATTTTGCCGCTCGATACCATTGACCTGCTCAGCAAACAGCGTGGTGGTTATGTAGAGTTAGACCGCTCTTCCAGCATGGATTGGGATGCTTTGCGCAAAAAAATCGACCAAGATGGCATGCGCAATTCCAACTGCGTGGCCATTGCCCCAACCGCCACCATTTCCAACATCATTGGTGTCGACGCCTGTATTGAGCCTTGCTTTGGCAACTTGTCGGTCAAGTCCAATTTGTCTGGCGAGTTCACCGTAATCAACGGCAGCCTGGTGCGCGACCTCAAGCGTTTGGGTTTGTGGGATGACGTGATGGTGATGGACCTCAAACACTTTGATGGCTCTTTGCGTCCAATCGATCGCGTGCCACAAGAGATCAAGGCCTTGTACGCCACTGCATTCGAAGTCGATGCAGGATGGTTGGTGGAGGCCGCTGCACGTCGGCAGAAGTGGATCGACCAAGCGCAATCCTTGAATATTTACATGGCCGGTGCCTCGGGTAAAAAACTAGACGACACCTATAAGTTGGCTTGGTTGCGCGGTTTAAAAACCACCTATTACCTGCGCACCATGGGCGCGACCCATGCAGAGAAATCTACTGGCCGTGCGGGGCAACTCAATTCGGTGTCAAGTGGTTCCTCGGCGATGGAGCGCGCGGCCATGGCTGCGCAATCGCAAATGGGCGTTGTCGACAACACGCCGGCCACTGACATTAAATTTTGCGCTATCGACGACCCCACATGCGAAGCATGTCAGTAATGTTTCGGCCCATGCAACACGCTGCAATATGTGCGGCGTGCGATGCAATTGAGCAACACTACACGAGCCCGATGTGAATGAACACTTTTCATTTTGCGTCGCGGCTCGCATAATCTAATTATTGGAACACTCTATGTTGTCCTGGGACGAAGAAGCAAAACCATCGTTGCAACCTGCATTGCAACCCCCATTTTCTAGTGGCTTAAATACAAGCCGCTCGATCGAACTCCCTCTGAATTCTGTTCCCCCACGTTTATTGGACGATGGTGCGCAAATGCCTGCGCAAGCGCCACTGGCTGCAGCGGTGACGTCCCATGTGCATCGCCGTGTGAATGCTGCAGATAAGCGTATCATCAATGGCCAAACCGATGTCAATCAGTTGGTGCCCTTTAAATACAAATGGGCCTGGGAAAAGTACTTGGCATCTTGCGCTAACCATTGGATGCCGCAAGAAGTCAACATGGTGCAAGACATTGCGCTTTGGAAAGACCCCAATGGTCTGACCGAAGACGAGCGGCGCATCATCAAGCGCAATTTAGGCTTTTTTGTGACTGCCGATTCATTGGCAGCCAACAACATTGTGTTGGGCACTTATCGCCACATCACAGCGCCCGAATGCCGCCAATTTTTATTGCGTCAAGCCTTTGAAGAAGCCATCCACACCCACGCCTACCAATACATTGTGGAGTCCTTGGGCATCGACGAGAGCGAAATCTTCAATGCGTACAACGAAGTGCAGTCGATTCGTGAAAAAGACCAGTTCTTGATCCCCTTCATCGAAGCGATCATGGACCCGAACTTCCATACAGGCACGCCAGAGAACGACCAAACCCTGCTCAAATCTTTGATTGTGTTTGCTTGTTTGATGGAAGGCTTATTCTTCTACGTGGGCTTTACGCAAATTTTGGCGCTGGGTCGGCAAAACAAAATGAAGGGTGCTTCTAACCAGTACCAGTATATTTTGCGTGACGAGTCCATGCACTGTAATTTTGGCATTGACCTGATTAACCAACTCAAACTTGAAAATCCGCATTTATGGACGCCTGCGTTCAAGGCTGAAATTAATGCCCTGTTCCATAAGGCGGTCGAGTTGGAATACCGCTATGCCGAAGACACCATGCCGCGTGGCGTGCTGGGCATGAATGCGTCGATGTTCAAAGGCTATTTGCGCTACATCGCCAACCGCCGTGCGACCCAAATTGGCTTAGAAGAGTTGTTCCCCAATGAGACCAATCCGTTTCCTTGGATGAGTGAAATGATTGATCTGAAAAAAGAACGTAATTTTTTCGAAGAACGTGTTATTGAATACCAATCCGGCGGTGCGCTGTCTTGGGATTAAAGTACGTGCAAATGATATTAAAAATTGCAATGGTTCACGCGCAAGTGCAAGGGCACGGTGTGGGCCATGCACCCCCGTTCATTTGGCTGAACCACAAGGTTCAACCAAATGAATCGCTCCAGGCTTTCCAACAGGCTTGAAGCGCTCTTTGTAACTTGATCAAGGAGATTTGAAAATGGCAACTGCAAAAAAACCGGCCGCTAAGAAGGCCGTAGCGAAGAAACCGGCCGCCAAAAAGGCAGCACCGGCAAAGAAAGTAGCAGCGAAAAAGGCTCCAGCTAAAAAAGCTGCAGCCAAAAAAGCGCCTGCAAAGAAAGTAGCAGCTAAAAAAGTAGCAGCTAAAAAAGTAGTGGCAAAAAAAGCCCCGGCTAAAAAAGCCGCAGTGAAAAAGGCTCCGGCCAAAAAAGCTGCAGCCAAGAAAGCCCCGGCCAAAAAAGCCGCTGCGAAGAAGCCCGCTGCCAAAAAGCCAGCCGCAAAGAAAGCCGCGAAAAAGCCTGCTGCCAAGAAAGCCGCGAAAAAGCCCGCTGCCAAAGCGGCTTCTGCCGCTGCTGCTCCTGCAGCACAAACCACGCTGAACCCGCAGGCCGCATGGCCTTTTCCAACGGCCAGCAAGCCCTAAGGGCGAACTGGAGTCAGCGACTCAAAGCCCGGTGCGCGAGCACTGGGCTTTTTTTATGGAAACACCCAGAGCAAAGCCGCGCTCATGACGAGGTAGCGTAAAAATTTACCCACAGCCATGTACAGCAGGCAAGCCCAAAAGGGCAGTCGCAACCAACCCGCTACAGCGCACAAAGGGTCACCAATACCCGGTAGCCATGACAGAAGGCAGGCCTTGGGGCCTAAGCGTTCCAACCATGCCAGTGCTTTTAAATGGAAATGCGAGCGTTCCTTGGCGCTGACAACACGTTGTGCGCCATAGCCCATCCACCAGTCCAGCGCACCACCCAAGGTATTTCCCAAAGTTGCCACCGCAATGGCAGGCCAAAAAAGCGCGGGGTTGAGTTTAATCAGCCCAAACACTGCAGGCTCAGAACCGAGGGGCAGCAATGTGGCCGACACAAAGGAAATCACTAGGAGCGAGCCGAGGCCAAATTTTGGCAAAGCCAAAAGCCCTAGCAGAGTGTCCATCCAAGCATCCATAGCAGCAAGTATAGGCAGGGCCCAAAATTCTGCTGCTGCATTTCTATGTATGAAATCAAGGCCAGCTATACTCTGCCTCTTTTTTCAGCAAATTTTTGCTCTCCACATCTTATGAAAATTGGTGCCTTTGAGCTTGCCAACCCGGTTTGCGTGGCACCCATGGCGGGGGTCACCGACTTGCCTTTTCGCAAGTTGTGCAAACAGCTCGGGGCGGGCTATGCGGTGAGTGAAATGGTCACCTCGCGCAAAGATTTATGGGCTAGCCTGAAAACATCGCGGCGTGCCAACCATGATGGCGAGTCGAACCCCATAGCGGTACAAATTGCCGGCACCAGCCCAAGCATGATGGCCGAGGCTGCGGCCTATAACGCCGACCGTGGTGCGCAGATCATCGACATCAATATGGGTTGCCCGGCCAAAAAAGTTTGCGACAAATGGGCTGGTTCGGCCTTGATGCAAGACGAAGATTTGGCGCTGTCGATTGTCGAGGCCGTGGTGGCCGCTTGCGCGCCACGCAATGTGCCGGTGACGCTCAAAATGCGTACCGGTTGGTGCCAGTCGCACAAAAATGCAGAGCGCATTGCGCGCAGTGCAGAAAGCGCCGGTGTGCAAATGATTGCCGTGCATGGCCGCACCCGTGAGCAAGGCTATGGCGGCCTGGCTGAATACGACACCATTGCAGCGGTCAAGGCGGCAGTGCGCGTGCCCGTGCTGGCCAATGGCGATATTGACAGCCCTGAGAAGGCGCGCGAGGTCTTGGCCCTGACCGGCGCAGACGGTGTGATGATCGGCCGCGCAGCGCAGGGGCGGCCGTGGATATTTCGGGAAATCACCCATTACTTGGCTACAGGCGAGTACTTGGCACCGCCCTTGGTGGCCGAGGTGCAGAGCTTGTTGCTCGATCATTTGATCGAGCATTACGCGCTCTATGGCGAGTACACCGGGCTGCGCAGCGCACGCAAACACATTGGCTGGTATGTGGCGGGCTTGCCCGGGGGCGCAGATTTTCGCAAGCGCATGAACGCCATCGAAGATGCCCAGACGCAATGGGCGGCAGTGCAAGCATATTTTGCGGAACTGGCAAGTCACCACGATAGGCTGCCAGCCATGGCACAAGAAACCGATATGGAATTAATGGAACACGCATGAGCAAGAAGCAAATCGAAGAATGCATTCGGCAAAGCCTGGATGCTTATTTCAAAGACCTCGGTGGTATTGAACCCGATGGTATGTATGACATGATGATCGACGTGGTCGAGAAACCCCTGCTCGAGAGCGTGATGCAACGCGCCGAGCACAACCAGTCCAAAGCAGCTCAATGGCTGGGCCTGAACCGCAACACTTTGCGCAAAAAACTCCTTGAGCATCGGTTGATCAAATGAACGCACTTCTTTCCGTCTCCGATAAAACCGGTTTGCTGGAATTTGCCCGTGGCTTACATGCGCTGGGCATCACACTCAACTCCACAGGCGGTACAGCGCAGATGCTGGCCAACGCTGGCTTGCCCGTCACTGAAGTGGCCAGCCTCACTGGCTTTCCTGAAATGCTCGACGGCCGGGTAAAAACTTTGCACCCCAAGGTGCACGGTGGACTGCTCGCGCGGCGCGACCAAGCCGCACACATGCAGGCCTTGGCTGAGCACGGCATTGCGCCGATCGACCTCTTGGTCGTCAACCTCTACCCCTTTGAGGCAACCGTGGCCAAGCCTGGCTGCACGCTGGAAGACGCCATCGAAAACATCGACATCGGTGGCCCAGCCATGGTGCGCAGCGCCGCTAAAAATTGGAAAGACGTGGCCGTACTCACCGACGCGCAGCAGTACCCTGCGGTTTTGCAAGAGCTGCAGCAACACGGCAAGCTGCCTGACAAAACCCGCTTTGCCTTGGCGGTAGCGGCTTTCAACCGCATCAGCAATTACGACGCCGCCATTAGCGACTATCTGTCGCGTATTCAGGGCGATGGCAGTCACGCGCTGTTCAGTGGCCAAGCCAACGGCCGCTTCGTCAAGCTGCAAGACCTGCGCTACGGCGAGAACCCGCACCAGCAAGCAGCCTTCTACCGTGACCTGCAGCCCGCACCAGGCTCTTTGGTCACAGCCCAACAGTTGCAAGGCAAAGAACTCAGCTACAACAACATTGCCGACGCCGACGCGGCCTGGGAATGCGTGAAGAGCTTTGCTGAGCCGGCTTGCGTGATCGTCAAGCATGCCAATCCCTGCGGCGTGGCCGTGGGCAGCAGCCCCCTAGAGGCCTATAGCAAAGCCTTGCAGACCGACCCGACCTCGGCCTTTGGTGGCATCATTGCCTTCAACCGCGTGCTCGACGAAGCTGGGGCCTTGGCCGTGTCCAAGCAGTTTGTCGAAGTGTTGATGGCACCGGGCTACAGTCCTGAGGCCTTGGCTGTATTCAAGGCCAAAATCAATGTGCGGATTTTGCAAATTGCCCTGCCACCGGGTGGCGCGAGCGAATGGAGCAATGGTCGCAACGCCATGGACATCAAGCGCGTTGGCTCGGGCCTGCTGATGCAAACCGCAGACAACCACGTGCTGCAACTGGCCGACCTGAAGGTGGTCAGCCAAGTGCAGCCCACGCCGCAGCAATTGCAAGACCTGCTGTTTGCCTGGACGGTGGCCAAATACGTCAAGAGCAATGCGATTGTGTTTTGTAAAAACGGCATGACCATGGGCGTCGGCGCAGGGCAAATGAGCCGCTTAGATTCGGCGCGCATTGCCAGCATCAAGGCCCAGCACGCAGGCTTGGCTTTGCAAGGCACAGCAGTGGCCAGCGACGCCTTCTTTCCCTTCCGCGATGGCCTCGACGTGGTGGTCGACGCCGGTGCCACCAGTGTTATCCAACCAGGTGGCTCGATGCGTGACCAAGAGGTGATTGACGCGGCCAACGAGCGTGGCGTGGCCATGGTCTTTACAGCTGTGCGCCACTTTCGCCACTAACAGAACACCAGCGCCCCTCTAGGACATTGCGAGTGCGCGATTAGCGTGCTCGCAATGCCTGCTATTAGGGATAAAAGTGCCCGGAAGGCGCACCAAATATGCGTAAGAAGCTATAAAATTTATAGCTTCTTAAAGAGCATAGAGGCCGCTTCTAGGGTGCGCGCAATGTCTTCATCGCTGTGCGCAATGCTCACAAAACCGGCTTCGTATAAGGCGGGTGCAATGTAGACGCCCGCTTGCAGCAGGCCGTGGAATAGGGTGTTGAAACGCGCTCCGTCGGTCTTCATTACCTGGGGGTAGTTTTGTGGCAATTGGCCGAGCAAGAAGAAGCCAAACATGCCGCCTTCGCTGTCAGCGCAAAAGGGCAGGCCTGCCGCATCAGCGGCGCCTTGCAAGCCATTCACCAAGCTGCGGGTTTTGTGCGCCAGTGCGTCAAAAAAGCCGGGCTTGGCAATCTCGCGCAGCGTAGCCAGGCCGCAGGCGGTAGCCACCGGGTTGCCCGATAGCGTGCCCGCTTGGTAGACCGGGCCCAGAGGCGCGAGTTGTTCCATGATGACGCGTCGCGCGCCAAAAGCCGCCAGCGGCATGCCACCGCCAATGACCTTGCCCAGCACGGTGATGTCGGGCGCAAAGTCCGGTAGTTGCGCGGCGTACACGGCTTGCGCGCCGCCCAGGGCCACGCGGCAGCCAGTCATGACTTCGTCGAACACCAAAAGCGCGCCGTACTGGGTGCACAGCTCGCGGCAGCGTTGCATAAAGGGCAGCGAGGCGCGCACAAAATTCATATTGCCCGCTATCGGCTCGATCATCAAACAAGCCAGCTCAGTGCCGTGCAAAGCAAATGCTTGTTCGAGTTGTTCAACATTGTTGTATTCCAAAACGATGGTGTGCTGCACCACCTCGGGTGGCACACCGGCGCTGGTGGGGTTGCCAAAAGTGGCCAAGCCCGAGCCTGCTTTGACCAAGAGCGCGTCGGCATGGCCGTGGTAGCAGCCTTCAAATTTGATCAGTTTGCTGCGGCCCGTAGCGCCGCGCGCTAGGCGGATTGCGCTCATCGCGGCCTCGGTGCCAGAGCTAACCAAGCGCACCATGTCCATCGACGGGTACAGCGCCAAAATGGCTTCCACCAATTCGACTTCACGTTCGGTGGGCGCGCCAAAAGAAAAGCCATCGACAGCCGCTTTTTGCACCGCATCTAACACCGCCGGGTGGCCGTGGCCGAGGATCATCGGGCCCCAAGAGCCGATGTAGTCGATGTAGCGTTGGCCTTCCACGTCCCAAAAATAGGCACCTTGCGCGCGCTGCACAAAACGCGGTGTGCCGCCCACCGCTTTGAAGGCGCGTACCGGTGAGTTCACACCACCGGGGATGACGCGGCGGGCGCGCTCGAATAGTGTTTGGTTGAGAGAGGAGGGGGTGTCAGTGTTGGGTGTCATGGGGCGGCAATTGCAAGTCGGCAGCAGTTAAAGGGGAGGGGATGGCGTCGTCAGAAGCGTCGTCGTCGGGTTGGGCCCAAAACATGCGGTCAGGCACGTAGTGGCCCATGCCGGGTCGAAAGCCCGCTTCTAAGCAGTGGTCAAGGTAGCTCAGCGCCTCGCTGGTGGCAGCGGACAAGTCAACGCCCGTGGCCAGTAGGGCCGTGAGGGCGGCGCTCAAGCTGTCGCCAGCGCCGGTGAAGCTGACTTCGAAACGCTCAAATTTTTCGCTTCGCAAGACCGTTTGCGGGCTGGCCAGCGTGTTCTCTATAAATTGCTCGGGCAAGGGAATGCCGGTGACCAGGGTGTAAGGCACACCCAAGTCGTTGGCGGCTTTGGCTATGTCGCGCGCACTAGGATTGCGCTCGCTTGCCCAGTCGGGCAGCAACCAGCGCCACAAGGTACTGTGGTTACCGACCAACACTGTGGTTTGGGGCAAGAGCAACTCCGAAAACGCATCGAGGTACTGGTCGATCAGGTTGTCTTGCCACCACGACAGATTGGGCATGTAGGCAATCAGCGGTACTTCAGAGTAGTCGCTGGCAATTTCAGCAATGGCGCTTAGCGCTTCAGGCGTGCCTGCAAAGCCGACCTTGATGGCGTGCAAGCCGATGTCTTCTAAAACTGAGCGTGCTTGCTCGGCAATGGCCTCTTCATCGAAGGGGAAAAACTCAAAGGTCTCGGCGGTGTCGCGCGCATAGGCCCCCGTGACGATGGGCAGGGCATGCCCGCCAACGCTGCTAATGGCTGACAAATCTGCTGCCAGTCCGCCCGCACCGCTAGGATCGATGGCATTGAAGACCATGATGCACGGCGGGCACTCGTCTTTGGCCTCGATGGGGCGTGCGGGTTCGTCCGTAATTAGCACTTTGGTAGTGGTTTGGGGTGTTGAGGGTTTGCCATGGCTCAAAGTTTGCTGCTTTTGCGCAGGACAGCCTCAGTGTGTCGATACAATCATTGCATTCTATTCCAAGGCAACTTAAGCTGTGACTGAAACCAAAACCTGGATGTGCCTGATTTGTGGCTGGATTTATGACGAAGCTATCGGAGTGCCTGAAGACGGTATTGCAGCCGGTACGCCCTGGGCCGATGTGCCCATGAATTGGACTTGCCCTGAATGCGGTGCGCGCAAAGAAGACTTTGAGATGGTTCAAATTTGATCTATGTTCAGTTCCAACCCAAGAATGAGGAGTAGCAATACGTGAGTAGCAATGCTTCTGTCGGAACTGTGGGCTATAAAGTTCTGGTGATTGACGACAGCAATACCATTCGGCGCAGTGCGGAGATTTTTCTCAAGCAAGGCGGCCATGAAGTATTGTTGGCTGAAGATGGCTTTGATGCCCTGGCCAAGGTCAATGATTTCGTGCCGCATTTGATTTTTTGCGACATTTTGATGCCCCGTTTAGACGGCTATCAAACCTGCGCCATCATCAAACGCAACCCCAAATTCGCGGGCATACCCGTCGTTATGCTGTCGTCTAAAGACGGCGTATTCGATAAAGCCCGGGGCCGCATGGTGGGTTCTGAAGACTACCTGACCAAACCTTTTACCAAAGACCAATTGCTGCAAGCCGTCGGCCATTTTGGTGCAGCCTCCAAGGAGTAAAACCATGTCTATCCACAAAGTACTGATCGTTGACGACTCGAAAACAGAACTGATGTTTTTGTCAGATTTGCTCACCAAAAACGGCTTTACAGTGAAGACTGCTGAAAACGCGGAAGAAGCATTTCGTCGCTTGTCAGAAGAAAAGCCTGATCTGATTTTGATGGACGTTGTGATGCCTGGACAAAATGGTTTTCAGCTCACGCGGGCCGTCTCGCGTGACCCGCAATATGCCGATGTACCCATCATTATGTGTACCAGCAAGAACCAAGAAACTGACCGCGTCTGGGGCATGCGCCAAGGCGCCCGAGACTACATTACCAAGCCTGTCAACTCCGATGAATTGATGACCAAGATCAAGGCCTTGAGTTAAAACTGCGCAGACACAGCATCTTCTATGGCCAATCGACAAGCTCTTCGTGAACTGCAAAGCCGTTTGGCAGAGCGACTGCAGGCGGCGCGTACCGAGGGCGTAGCCGCTTCCTGGTTGGCGGTGCGTTGCGGCACAACGGATTACCTCTTCCCCCTCGACCAATCGGGTGAAATTTTCCCCTGGACGCATTTGCAAACAGTGCCCTACACCCATGCTTGGTTTTTGGGGGTGGCCAATTTGCGCGGTGGCTTGTTTGGCGTGGTGGACTTGGTTGGATTCGTGTCTTCGGGCATCGCTGCGGCGCGCTCCGATTCGGTGCGCATGCAGTCGAGTTTGGTGGCACTCAATGCGAACTTGGCCCATAACTGCGCCGTGTTAGTCGACCAGCTGATTGGCCTGCGTGCAGCACATGCCTTCCCTGAAGTGAGTGCGCCCCCAGTCAATGCACCCGAGTATTTTGGCAATGTATACACCGATGCAACGGGTCGCCGTTGGCAGGAGATCAATCTCCAGCAGCTGTCAAAACAACCCGATTTTTTGTCTATTGCTTCCTGATGAAGCCACAGTTTTTTAAGAAGGTCTATCATGTCCGTTATTGACCAAATCAAGCAAGTTTTCAAGCGCAAACCTGCGGACTCTTATGCCGACCACGCGGTATTAGGTGAGAACAGCACGGCTGCCGTTTTGGAAGAGGTGGACTCGCGACTTTCTATGCACCAAGCTATGGGCCATGATGATTTTGTGCAAAGCCGCATCATGGAAAATCCCGATGCTGCAGTATCGGTGAGTGCATCTGGTTTGCCAATAATCGGGACGCGACCTATTGCTACCCAGCAACGCATTTTGTATGTGATTTTGGCGCTGGCCCTGGGACTTTTGGCCGTCGTCACGTTTATTGCCTTGAGTCGATCAGATCGTGTAGCCCAGCAGGTGGCCGCCACGGGTCAATCTTTGATGCAGTCGCAACGCTTGGCCAAATCAGTATCGCAGGCGTTGGTGGGCAGTTCGCAAGCCTTTCCTGACGTGAAAGAGAGCGCTGAAGTCATGGTGCGCAACGTGCGCGGTTTGACGGCTGGGGATGACAAAATTTCTGCAGTTGCTGCGAACAGCAAAGAGATGCAAGATGAGTTGGAAAAAATCACTTCCTTGACGGAACGCGCCGATAAAAATGCGAGCACCGTGATGGGTCAACAGAAAATTTTGACCCAAGTGGGCGAGGCCTTGCGAGCAATCAATCGCCAGTCATCCGACTTGCTTGAAATCGCCGAAACCGTGTCTTCATTAAAGCTGCAGCAAAACGCGCCCGCAACCGAAATTTCTGCTGCGGGTCAGCTCGTGATGTTGACCCAGCGCATTGGTAAATCTGCCAACGAGTTTTTGACCATGGAGGGCGTAAGCCCTGAGGCGGTGTTCTTATTGGGCAAAGATTTGAATTCATTCAAAGAAATCGCCCAAGGTTTGCAAGACGGTAGCCCCGAACTGCG